>SKTN01000071.1 GCA_007117945.1 Nitriliruptoraceae bacterium
CCTTGGAGGCAACATGAACGGCAGGACCATCGGTATCGGCGTGGCTGGCTTCGTGGCCGGCCTGCTCGTGCTCGGCGCCACCCTGTGGGTGGCCGCTCCCGGGCTGCTGATGCTCGAGGACGAGAGCCCCTACGACTACGAGGAGACCCTCGCCGTCTTCGAGGAGGAGGCCGAGGCCCACGGCTGGTCCATCCTGAACAGCCACGACATGCAGGCGGTGGTGGCCAACCACGGCGCCGACGTGCCCGGTGTCACCGTGTTCGACCTGTGCTCCTCGGAGCACTCGATCGAGATCCTTGAGCAGGACGAGGAGCGCATCGTCACCCCGATGATGCCCTGCCGGGTGTCGGTCTACGAGACCTCCGACGGCACCACCTACATCGCCCGGATGAACAGCGGGCTCGTCGCCCGCGTGTTCGGTGGGCGCATCAACGACGTGATGCAGGTCGCCTCGGCGGAGACCGAGGAGTTCATCGAGGCCATCGTCAGCTGACGTCGATCAGCACCGCACGTCGCACATCAGCCGGGCCCGGGGACCTCCTCGGGTCCGGCTTCCAGTGCCGCCTGCATCGCCAGCAGCTTCAGCCGGGTCTCCTCGAGCTCGGCCTCGGGCAGTGACGCCCCCACCACGCCGACGCCCGCGAACAGCCGTGCCCGGGCCCCCGCGAGCTCCGCGCACCGCAGCGCGATCCCCCACTCGCCGTCGCCCGCCGCGTCCGTCCACCCCACGGGCGCGGCGTAGCGGCCCCGCGACATCCCCTCGAGCTCGGCGATCAGCTCCAGCGCCGCAGCCCGCGGTGTCCCGCCCACGGCGGCCGTCGGGTGCAGCGATCCCACCAGTTCCAACGCCGAGGTGGTGGGGTCGTCGAGGTTGCCGGTGAAGGTGGTGGCCAGGTGCTGCACGTTGTCCAGGCGCAGCAGTCGGGGCCCGGGGTCGCTGGTCAGGTCGCTGCAGCGGGGTGCGAGGACCTCGCTGACCGACTCCGCGGCGAAGCGGTGCTCGTCGAGGTCCTTGGGCGAGGCCAGCAGCGCGGCTCCCAGCGCGGCGTCCTCCACCTCGTCGTCGCTACGACCGGTGGTGCCCGCGAGCACCCGGGAGGTCACCGCGCGGCCCCGGCGGCGCAGCAGCAGTTCCGGGGTGGCGCCGACCAGCCCGTCGGCGATGAAGGTGTGGCACCGGGGGAAGCGGGCCGTCAGGCGTCGCGCCAGGTCCACGGCATCGAAGGGCTCATGCGACCACACGGCGTGGTCACGGGCGAGCACGACCTTCTCGGCCGCACCCGAGCGGATGCGATCGATCGCCGTGGCGACCGCCTCCAGCCAGTGCAGGTCGGGCAGGGAGGAGCCGGCGTAGCGGGGGCGGTCCCGGCTGCCCTGGCGCGGCGGGGGTGCGGACCGCGGTGGTGGTGGCGGTGCAGCGCCCTGCGGGGCGATGTCGGTGCGGAAGGTCACGCCGTCACGGCGACCGATCACCACCCGGGGCACCACCAGCAGGGAGCCGGGCGCGTCCGCGTCGAAGCTGTAGGAGCCGACGGCGACCAGGCCGGAGCCCGGCAGCGCGACCTCATCCTCGATGCTCGCCGCGCCCGCGAGGCGCTCGAGGGCGGCGTGGGAGCGTTGGAACCGGGTCCACCCGCGGCCGGGGTCGATCCGACGTGCCACCCCCCAGGCGACCAGGCCCTCACCGTCGCGCACCCACGCCAGCGCGTCGGGGGAGGAGGGCAGCAGCTCCAACAGGGGGCGGTCGTCCTCGAGCACCGCGCTGCGCACGGTGAGGTTCACGGCGCCTCGTCCCGCGTGCTGGCATCCGTGGGGTCGTCTGCGGACGGCTCCTGGTCCCCGCCCAACTCCGCGGCCACGCGTTCGGCCGCGCGTGCCAGCAGGAGACGGCGCAGGTGGTGGGCCACGAGCCGCTCCGTGGCAGGCAGCATCCGGTCGTAGGCGGTGACCAGGCGGGTGGTGGCCTCGGCCTCCGAGCGGGCCGTACCCCGTACCGGATCGCGCACGAAGCGCAGGAACGCCTCGACGGCGTGGTCGGCCACCTGCCCGATCGCCTCGTCGGTACGGCGTGCCAGATCCAGCAGCTCGCCCAGGGGGAGTCCGGCCTCCAGCAGCGTCAGTCCTGCGCGCACCGCAGCGAGGTCCGCCTCCGAGTAGCGGGGCGCGCCGTCGGCGTCGCGGTGGTGGGGGACCAGGAGCCCGGCCCGCTCCACCGCCTCGAGGAGCGTGCGGGTGGCGCCGGTCCGCTCCAGGACCGCGTCGAGGTCGTAGGGGGCGTCCTCGTCGTCGGTGGCCGCGGCAGCCAGGGCGGCATCGGCCGCGTCGAGGTCGGCCGCGGGTACCGCACCGGGGTGCGGCGGGGTCTCGGACATCAGCTGGCTCGTCGGCTCCGGGGCGTCTGCGGGCAGGCGGCCCTCGCTCCAGGTTCGGGGCCGGCCGGTGGGCCAGCTCACCCTGGTGGGCCCCGTCAGGCTAGGGGAGCCGGAGCCCGTCACGCGCGGTGGGAGCTCATCTACCGAACAGCCGCCGCTTCCCCGAGCGGCCGGAGCCGCCACCCTTGGCCGTGAAGCTGCTCAGGTCCGGCGCCGCGGCCCGCGGTGCACCGGCCGCGGGTGCCTGCCCCGCGTCGGGTGCCTGCCCCGGGTCCGGTGCGTACGCGGGGTCAGGTGCGTGGCCCGTGTCCGGTCCCTGCCGTGACCGGGGCTCCTGCCCCGCGTCGGCTGCGTCGGCACCCTCCGTCGGCGCGTACCGGGGTGTGGCGTCCGCGCGGTCCGCTGCTGCGGGCGGGGCCGGGTCGGGTCGCGATGTGGCCGGGCGCACCGCAGCCGCCCGCGCGGCGTCCGGAGCCACCTGCTCCTCGAAGTTGAGCTCGAACGCGAGTGCCGCGGCATCCAGCTCGAGGGGCTGCTGCGCTGCGGGTTGCTCCGTCGGTGCCGGCGTACTCGGGACCGCAGGTCGGGGTGGAACGGGTGGCTGGGGTCGGCCGTCAGATGCCGCGTGAGGCGCCTCGACGGTCGCCGGAAGCGGCGCCTGGGCGCCGGCATCCGGACGGTCCGGCAGGTCGGGTGTGTCC
>SKTN01000109.1 GCA_007117945.1 Nitriliruptoraceae bacterium
GCCGCCGACCACGGCCTGGCCGGCCGTGCGGTCCGTGCGGCGGGCCCGGTGCTCAGCGCCGAACAGGTCGCTGACGAGGTGGTCGCCGCCCTGCAGGACGGCCGGTTCCTCATCCTGCCCCAGCCCGAGGTGGCGGACCACCTCGTCGGCAAGGCCTCCGACCCGGAACGGTGGATCGCCGCGCTCCAGCGCATCGCGGCGGCGCTCGAGGCCTGACCCGGGGCCGTCGACGGTTGGGGGCCCCAGCGGCCCTGTTGCGGGGCGTCCCTTCGCCGGTCAGCGGGGGACGAGGGGCCCTAGTCCTGGCCCCCTGTGCAGCGGTTCCCTCACCGTGGTCGTCGCGCTGCCGCCCCAACGCGCACGACGGACAGGTCACCTCGTGCCGCACATCGTCGTGATCGGTGCCGGTATCACCGGCCTGACCGCCGCACGCCGCTTGCTGGCTGCCGGTAGCGACGTCACCGTCCTGGAGGCCGAGCCGCGCGTCGGTGGCCAGTTGCACACCGCCCCGCACGCCGGCATCCACCTCGATGTCGGTGCCGAGGCGATGTACGCCGCGATCCCGGCACCCGTCGAGCTCGCCCGCGAGCTCGGGCAGGGTGAGGACATCGTTCCCGCCGCGAGCGGGACGACCTGGATCCGCACCGAGCGCGGCCTCCGGCCCCTGCCCGCCGGCTTCGGCCCGGCCGGCCCGACCCGCCTGTGGCCCGTGCTGCGCGCTCGCGTGCTGTCACCCGCGGGCGCGCTGCGCGCCGGCATGGAGCCCCTCCGTGCCGGTGGCACCATCGATGACGACACCTCCGTCGGCGCGCTCCTCGACCGGCGGTTCGGGAGCCAGGTCACCGACCGGCTGGTCGACCCCCTGCTCGGTGGCCTGCACTCCGGCGACGTGCGCAAGCTCAGCGTCACCGCTGCCACTCCGCAGCTCGCGGCCCTGGCCCGGCGGCACCGCTCCCTGCTCCTGCGCCGCCGCCGGCCCCCGGGCGCCGGCCCCACCTTCGTGACCCTGCGCGCGGGGATGCAGTCCCTGCCCGCGGCGCTGGCCGCGGCACTGCCCCCGGGTGCGCTGCACCTCGCGACCCCGGTGGCACGGATCGAGCGGGCGGGTGCGGGCGTCGACGTCACCAGCGAGGACGGGAGATCCTGGTCGGCCGACGGCGTGGTGCTGACCACCCCCGCCCGGGTCGCCGGGCCGTTGCTGCAGGCGGCCAGCCCGGACGCGGCCCAGGCGATCGGGGCCCTGCGGGCAGCCTCGGTGGCCGTGACCCTGCTCAGCTACCCCGCCGGGGTCCGCGACGACGCACCGGCACTGGCCGGCACCGGCATGCTCGTGCCCTCGGGCCGTGGCCAGCTGCTCAAGGCGGCGACCTTCGTGTCCACCAAGTGGCCCCACCTCCAGGCCGACGCCGACCGGCAGGACGGGGCGCAGCGCTTCCACATCCGCGCCTCGGCCGGGCGGATCGACGACGAGCGGATCGACGCGCTGGACGACACCGAGCTCGCCGCGCGGGTGCACGAGGAGCTGGCCGAGGCCACGGGCCTGACCGCCGAGCCCCGCGAGGTCGCCGTCCGCCGCTGGCCGCGGACCATGCCCCAGCTCGAGGTCGGGCACGCGGGCCGGTTGGCCGCGGCCACCTCCGCCCTCCAGCGTGACCTGCCGGGCGTGGTCCTGGCCGGCGCCCCCTACGTCGGCCCCGGTCTCGGGGCCTGCCTCAGATCCGCCACCGCCGCCGTCGAGCGGCTCACCCCCACCCTCGAGGAGCTGACCACGTGAGCGTCCCCGCCTCCGAGACCGCACCCGACGGCGCCCCGACCCGCACCCGTGGGCCGCGCAAGGTCGTCCGCAGCATGCGCCACGACCCCAGCGAGCGCCCCTTCCTGGTGATCTGGGAGATCACCCGGGCCTGCGCCCTGGTATGCCAGCACTGCCGGGCGGACTCCCAGGACGAGTTCCACCCCCACCAGCTCACCACCGCCCAGGGGCTGGACCTCCTCGACCAGATGGCGGCCTTCGGTGCCCCGAGCCCCATGGTGGTGCTCTCCGGCGGCGACGCCTTCGAGCGTGCTGACCTCGAGGAGCTCATCGCCCACGGCAAGGCCCGGGGCCTGAGCATGTCCCTGGCCCCCTCGGTGACGCCGAAGGCCACACCTGAGCGCTTCGCCAGCGTGGCGAAGGCGGGGGTGCGGGCGGTGTCGATCTCCCTGGACGGGGCCAGCGCGGCCACCCACGACGGGTTCCGCGGGGTGGAGGGGGTCTACGACGCCACCGCACCCACCTGCAGGACGATCGTCGACCTCGGGATGCGCCTGCAGATCAACACCACGGTGACCGCTGACAACCTGTTCGAGCTCCCCGAGGTGTTCGAACGGGTCCTCGACCTCGACGCCTTCCTGTGGAGCGTGTTCTTCCTGGTGCCCACGGGTCGCGGGGACGCGCTGACGCCGGTGGATGCCACCGTGGTCGAGGACCTGCTGCACTGGCTGGTCGACGTCTCCCGCTACCACGCCGTCAAGACCACCGAGGCGCCCCACTTCCGTCGGGTGATGCTGCAGCGTCAGAAGGCCGGGGACGTCGACGCTGCCGAGCACTTCGGGCTCGGCCCCACCTACCGCCGCCTGCGCGAGCACCTGCTGCGCATCGTGGCCGAGCGTGAGCTGCCCGAGCGCCGACCCCGTCCGCCCCTGGACATCAACGCCGGTCGCGGCTTCGTGTTCATCGACCACGTCGGCACGGTCTACCCCAGCGGCTTCCTGCCCCTGCCCGGGGGATCGGTCAAGGAACGCCCGCTGACGGCGCTCTACCGCGAGTCGCCGGTGTTCACCCAGCTGCGTGACCCCGACCTGCTCACCGGCCGGTGCGGCGGCTGCGAGTACCGCACGGTGTGCGGCGGCTCGCGGTCGCGGGCCTTCGCGATGGCCGGTGACCACCTCGCCGAGGAGCCGCACTGCGTCTACGAGCCCCGCGGTGGTGCGCTCGTGCGCGTCGACGCCCCGTCCGGTGGTGGGCACCCCATGGGCGGTCACCCCGGCAGCGGCCAGCCTGGTGGTGGTCACGCCGGTGGTGGTCAC
>SKTN01000134.1 GCA_007117945.1 Nitriliruptoraceae bacterium
CCCTTCTCCATGGAGGAGCTGCGTGCCCGGGTGGGAGCGGCGCTGCGTCGCGCGGGCACCAACGGTCATCGCAACGCAGAGCGCACCGGCGCAGCACAGGGATCGGGGAGCGCAGAAGCCGGCGCTGACGGTGCGGCGCGGGGCCGTCCCGGCCAGCTGACCTGCGGTGAACTGACCATCGACCACGTGTCCCGGCAGGTGACGGTGGGGGGCGAGCCGGTACGCCTCACCCCGACGGAGTGGCGCCTGCTGCAGGCCCTGCTGGCGCACCCGGGACGGCTGCTGACCTACCAGCAGGTGATCGCCACGGTCTGGAGCCCCTCCCACGGCGACGAGGCGCGTGCCTCCCTGCGGGCGCACCTGCGCGCGCTACGCCACAAGCTCGGTGACGACGCTGCGTGCCCGCGCTACATCGAGACCGAGCCCAGCGCCGGCTACCGCTGGATCGGTGTCACGGACCCGTGAGCTTCGCTGCCAGCTCGGCCCACGTCGACGATCCTGCCCGGGTGGCCACCTTCCACCGTCTGGGGCTCCCCACCACGGCCCGCGGGCCGGCGTTCGCCCACCTCGTCGCCGTCCTGCGCCAGATCACCGGTGCCGCCGCGGTCACCCTCGCGGTGGTGGACGATGCCCGAGCATGGCTGACCGTGGGGGTCGCACCCGTGACATCGACACCGCTGCACGCCTCCCCGGCGGCCGCTGCGCTCGAGCACCCCGAGGTGGTGTGGCAGCGCCCCGTGCACCGGCCGACCCTGGACGAGCACCCGGCCCTGTCCGCTCTGCGACACCCGGTGACCGTGACGACCGCTCGCATCGACGCGCCGGACGGTCACCCGCTGGGGGCACTGGAGCTGGCGTGGCCCGACGGGACCGAGCCGCGCCCTCTGGCGCCCGCGGTCCTGGCACGCTTCGCCGACCACGTCCGAGAGCTACTGGAGCTCCACGCCGAGGTGGACGAGTACCGCCGCTTCGTGGAGCTGGCCCCCGATCCGATGGTGGTGCTGGACCGTGAGGGCCGGATCGTGCGGGTCAACCCGGCGCTGACCGCGTTCGTGGGGCTCGGCAGCCAGGAGCTGCTCGGCCGGGAGTTCCTGGGGCTGGTCCATCGTGCCGATCGGGCCGCCGCCGCCGCGGCGGTGACCCGGGCGCTGATCGCCCCCCGGCGCACCACCCGGCTGGAGCTGCGTCTCACCGTGGCCGATGGGCGGTCGATCGAGTGCGGTGTGAGCGCCGGCCACCTCGGTGGGGCGCTGCGTCACGTCCAACTGGTGCTCCACGACCTCACCGAGCGGCTCCGCATCGAGCAGGAGCACAGCCGGCTGTCGGAGCAGCTGGCCCGCGCGGACCGCCTGGACGCGATCGGCGAGGTCGCCGCCGGGCTCGCCCACGACCTCAACAACCTGTTGGGGGTGATGTCGGCCAACCTCTCCCTGGCCGAGGAGTCGCTGCACGAGGCTGCAGGCGAGGGTGAGCCCGCCGACCTCGGTGGGCTGGTCGCCGACCTCGGGGAGCTGCGCACCGCGGTCGAGCGCGCGACCGGCATGACCGAAGAGATGCTGGCTTTCGGTACCCGAGCTGGAGGTGAGGACGGCCCCGTCGACGCCTTGGACGTCATCCACGGCCTGGGTCGGCTGGTGGGCAGGTCCATGCCCCAGGGGGTGCGGTTCGCCCTGGATGTACCGGGTGAGCTGCCCCGGGTCACGGGTGCGGTGTCCGAGCTCGAGCGGGCCCTGATGAACCTGGTGCTCAACGCCCGCGACGCGGTGCTGGCCACGGGGCGGCAGGGCAGCGTCCTGATCCGGGCCCGGAACGACGGTCCTGGCGCCGGGGACATCGAGTTGCAGGTCATCGACGACGGGATCGGGATGGATCCCGCGACCCAGGCCCGTGCTCGGGAGCCGTTGTTCACCACCAAGGGCGATGACGGCACCGGGTTGGGGCTTGCCACGGTGGCGAGCTACGTCGCCAGGTTGGGCGGTGCGCTCCACCTCGACTCCACACCGGGGGCCGGGACAACGGCGACCCTCCGCCTGCCCGTCGCCGATCGAGGCGGCACCGAGGAGGGCGCACTCGGCACAGGTGCCGAGGTGCCCGTCAGTGGTGTGCGGGTGCTGCTGGTCGATCCGGGTGAGCGCACGCGTCGGGTGATCGACCGGATGCTGTCGGCGGCGGGGTACCGGGTGACCACGGTGGGCAACGCGAACGAGGCTCGTGCGCTCCTGGCCTCCGGGGACCCGGTGGGGCTGCTGGTGACGGAGCTGACCCTGCCCGACGGGCGGGGGGACCGTCTGGTCGAGGATGCCCGGGTCGAGCGGCCGGAGCTGCCTGCGGTCGTACTGGCCCTCGAAGACGCCCCGGAACGCCTGGCGGACGCACCGGTGCTGATCAAGCCCTTCAGCCACGCCCGGCTGTTGCGTACCGTCGAGGACGCCCTGACCGGGCAGTGACCCCCGTCAACCGACGACCAGAAGCTCGACCCCGGTCGAGCGCATCCGGGTGCCGGGATCCTCGAGCAGGGGTCGCTGCGCACGGAGCTGCTCCGGAGCGGTGAGCATCCACAGCCAGACATGGGTGTCCAGCAGGAGCTGCACATCCCGAACCGCTGGAGTTCTTCCTCGGGTAGCGGTGCGTCGAAGTCGTCCGGAACCGTGTAGCGGCCCCGGTCCTCACCCAGCAGGCGGGTCGGTGTCGTCACGGGGATCAGGCGGGGGACCGGTTCCCGACCCCGCAGGATCATCACCTCCTCGCCGGTCGCGACGCGCCGCAGCAGTGCGGACAGCGTGGACGTGGCCGCGTGGACACCGACCTCGACCATGGGTTCCTCGCAGGAGTGAGCTCACCATCGAGCGAGGCAGGCCACAGCTGTCGCTCACGGACGAGGGGGATGCGTGCCGGCTGTGGAGCAGCCGCTGTGGCTGGTTGGCCAGGGTCGCTTCACCACGAACCGCTTCAGCGTCACGGGGAGTGACCGACAGGGATCCGTGAGCCGGCACGGATGTCCGGCCTCGGGCTTAGACATGGAGGTCATCCCCGATGCGTATCAACCAGAACATCGCGGCGTTCAAC
>SKTN01000358.1 GCA_007117945.1 Nitriliruptoraceae bacterium
CTACCCAGGCCCCGACGGGGTTCGGCGCGGCCGCACGACGGACCACCGCTGCGCGCGTGCTGCTGCCGTGGCTCAGCGCTCCGCCAGCCACCCGCAGATCGGCTCCCGCAGCCGCTGGATGCTGTCGGTGGGCGAGCGGGGCGCGCCATCGGGGCTGCGGGCGCCGGTCACGCGCAGGCTGTGGTCACCTCCGGGCACCACCTCGAGCGCCGAGCGGCGTGGCAGCTTGCGGCGGTGGGCGTCGAGGAGCTCGAGATCGGCCAGTGGGTCGCTGTCCCCCTGGAGGAAGAGGCAGGGCACCCCTACGTTCGGCCAGTGTTCCACCCGCAGGCGGTCGGGCTTGCCCGGTGGGTGCAGGGGGTAGCCGGAGAAGAGCAGGCCGGCGGCCTCGGTCCCGCCGGCCACGGCCAGGGACGCGACGCGGCCGCCGAAGGACCGGCCACCGAGGACCCAGGGCCTGCGGTCCCCGGTCTGCTCCTGCACGGCCGAGAGGACCTCGTTGCAGGCGGGGACGGCGGTCTCCGCACGGGGTGCGCGGCGGCCGGCCTGGTGGTGGGGCAGGTTGGCGCGGACCGCGGTGTGCCCGCAGGCCGCGACCACCTCGGCCAGGGCGAGGAGCGGTTCGCTCTCGAGGTCGCCCCCAGCCCCCGGCAGCAGCAGCACGGGACTCCCCCGCCGCCGACCGGGTCGGTGGATCGCCGCGTCAACGCGGCCCTCTGGGCCCGAGGCCACGGACAGCTCGAGTTCGCGGACCTCGACGCTCACCACGTCCCTCCGCACCGCTGCAGCACCGCTCGCACCGTTCCTCCTCGGCCGGTCGCTGGGGTCGTCGCACCGGCTGGCCGCGGGAGAGGCTACGCCCGTGCGCGGTCCCTCAGCGGTGCTCCGGCACCGTCACCACCACCGGGCAGGGCGCGTGTGCGACCACCTGGTGGGTGACGGAGCCAAGCAGGAGGCCACGGAAACCGCCCAACCCGCGCGCTCCGACCACGAGCAGATCGGCGCCCTCGGCGACCTCGCAGAGCACGGCAGCGGCCCCTCCGGACCGCACCGTCGTGGTGATCTCGACCTCGTCGCCGGCGCCGACCTTCTGCAGCTGCTCGTCGATGACCTCCCGCGCGGCGGCGCGCAGCTCGTCATCGGAGGGCAGGGTGACCACCGCCGGCAGCGCGACCAGCTCCGGCGTCGGGTAGGCGTGGACGAGGTTGAGCTCAGCGCCACGCAACCGCGCCTCATCCAGCGCCCACGTGAGCGCACGGGCGGACTCCGCCGACGAGTCCAGACCGACGACGATGCGTCCCATGATCTACCCCTCCCGGTACGCGGTGCCTGCCTGTGGTGCTGGCTGTGGCTGCCCTGTGCTGCAGCCGTCCCGTGCCCGGTGTCGCGTGCCGGCCCGGCCGAGGCTGCTGATCGCACCCTCCGTCGGGGCTGTGGACGCTGTCGCTGCGCAGGACGTAGCTCGCCAGGTGCTCACCTCGTGAGGGTGCCCGCACGCACAGGGCGCTGGCCAGGGACCTGCGACCCCGATGGGCAGGGCCACCACGATGGTCAACGGTGGCGACGTAGGCTGGCGGCACCCTGCAGCCAGCACCGCGCGGCGCCCGGTGGATCCCACGGCAGAGCCGTCGCACCCACCACCGCGGGGCAGCGGCACCCTCGGAGCCGCCCCCACCTCGGAGCCGATGACCGTGAACTACCCCGACCGGCTCCTCACCGACGGCGAGGAGCTCCTCAGAGGCTTCCGACCGCACTGGAAGCTGCTCGTGCCGGCGCTCGGCTGGGCGATGCTGCTGGCCGCGCTGACCGGGGTGAGCATCGCGGCGCTGTCGGCGTCCTGGCGGTGGTGGTCGGTGGCCCTCGCCGTGGTGGTGTGGCTGGCGCTGTCCGCCCGCTCGCTGGCAGCGTGGTGGAGCACCACCTACGTGCTCACCACGGAGCGGATCGTGGTGCGCCGGGGCCTGGTCTCCCGCACGGGCACGGAGATCCCCCTGGAGAGCATCACCAACGTGCTCTTCAGTCAGCGGGCCATCGAACGGCTGCTCGGCTACGGCGACGTGCTGGTCGAGTCCGCCGGGAGCCAGGGCCAGAGCAGGCTGGAGGACATCCCGGACCCGGAGGCGTTCCAGTCGGAGGTCTACCGGGCCCGCGAGCTGCGCAGCCTGCACTTCCGCGGTGGCGCTGGCGGCGGTGCGGCGCGTGACGTGGTCGCCCAGCTCGAGGCCCTGGCGTCGCTGCGCGAGCGTGGCCACCTCACCGAGGAGGAGTTCGCAGCGCACAAGCGCCGCCTGCTCACGGCGCTGCCGGGCGTCGAGCCCGAGGCGGTCGACGAGCGGATCGAGGAGGGCGAGATCGACCCCACGGCGTGAGTGGCGCCCGCTGCGGGCCGGTCAGGCGCCCAGGCGACGGGCCGCAGCGTCGCGCGGCACCTCGGACCAGAGGAGGGACCGGCCGCAGGGGCACGCGAGGGCGCGGGTGGTCGTTCCCTGGGCGTGAGCCCAGGGAACGACCACCCCCAACACGTCCGACGTCTGCACCCCCGGGATCCTGGTCGTTCCCTGGGCGTGAGCCCAGGGAACGACCACGCCCGCGCCGGAGGACCTGCACCACCCCGCGCACGGACCCCGCGCACGGACCCCCGCGCACGGACCCCCGCGCAGACCGCTGCCGCCCCTGGGCCCGCGGGCCTCGATGCGTCGCGCAGCCGTGGAACCGGGGGCCCACCGCCCTCGCCGCTCAGGCGGCACTCAGGCGTGTGTGCGAGGCTGCGGTCATGCGGATACTGGTGGTCGAGGACGACCGGTCGGTGCGCGCGGCGCTCGACCGGGCGCTGCGTGCCCAGGGCTACGAGGTGACCACGGTGCCCGATGGACTGGCCGCGCTCCAGGCCGTGGCAGCCGAGGACCCGGCGCTGGTGGTGCTCGATCTCGGGCTCCCGGGCATGGACGGGCTGAGCTTCTGCCGCCGGCTCCGCAGCGACGGTGATGACCGCCCCGTGCTCGTCCTGACAGCGCGGGACGGGGTCGGGGACCGGGTCGAGGGCCTCGACGTCGGCGCCGA
>SKTN01000256.1 GCA_007117945.1 Nitriliruptoraceae bacterium
GGGCGTGACGTCCATCCCCGTCGGCGTGATGGTCGGGCGCATCCACAACCGCTCCTCGATGCTGCGCGCGGGATCGCCGATGAAGGCGACCCCCTCCAGCAGCTGCACGTCGGCGCGCAGCCGCGCCTCGTCGGTGCCGAGCGCCGCGAACCGCTCCCGCTCCACCTCGGGCAGGGGGCGGACATCGGCGAGGAACCCGGGGACCGCCACCTCGCCGTGCGCATCGTGGAGGGTGGCGAGCAGGCGTGCCGTGGCGGTCAGCGCATCGGGCACCGCGCCACCCCACATGCCGGAGTGCACGGGCTGGGCCAGGGTGCGGACACGTACGGTGAGGTCGGCCATCCCCCGCAGGGCGTAGGTCAGGGAGGGCCAGCCGACCTCGTGGTTCACCAGGTCGGCCAGCACGATCACGTCGCTGCGCAACCGCCCGGCCCACCGGTCGAGGAGCGCGGTCAGGTTCGGTGAGCCGACCTCCTCCTCTCCCTCGATCAGCACGTGGACGTTGACGGGCAGGCTCCCGCGGGTGTCCAGCCAGGCCCGGATCGCCGCGACGTGGGCCATGATCCCGGCCTTGTCGTCGGCGGCTCCCCGGCCGTAGAGGCGGCCGTCGCGCTCGGTGGGGGTGAAGGGCTCGGAGTTCCAGCGTGCGGCCGTGCCGACGGGTTGGACGTCGTGGTGGGCGTAGAGCAGGACCGTCGGGGCGGCCTCGCCCGCGTGGAGCCAGGAACCCGTGACGGCGGGCTGCATGCCGTCGTCGTCGAGCACCTCGACGTCCTCGAGGCCGGCTGCGGTGAGCAGTTGTGCGGTCGCCTCGGCGCTGGCCCGGACCTGGTCGGCGTGGTCGGGCAGCGCGCTGATCGAGGGGATGCGCACCAGTGCCTCGAGCTCCTCGCGGATGCGGGCACGCTCGGCGCGGAGCGCGTCAGCGACATCGGCGAGGTGGTCCGGCACGGGGCGGTTCGGGGGCGTCGAGGTGGTCACGGTCTGCTCCGGATCGGCGGTGGACAGGGGCAGGGTCGCAGGTCCCGGGGCGGTGTGCCGGCACGGCGGTCCCCTGCGTCCGGCCGGCATTGTCGGCGCCGCGCCCGTGGTGACTATCCTCCCCACGACCTGCCCACTGAGGCGCACACCCGGGCCGAAGGTCCCAACCGCCGGGGTGCGTGGCCGGGGCAGGGCCGACGCGAGAACAGACCCGACAGACCCGACAGACCGTCGGACGACACGACCGCACCACCGCGCCGCCGCACGTTGTGGTGGCCGCACCGTCTGACCGAGGAAGGTGAGCACCGTGGGACACGCAGCGACCGCGTGGGAACGGCTCTCCCAGATGCTCTCGGCCGGGGACGTCTCCGGTGTGACCGAGCTCTACACCGCCGATGCCCTCTACCTCGAGCCGTACAACCCGCCACACCGCGGCAACCTGCTGATCCAGGCCTACCTCAAGGACTGGCTCGGCGGGAAGGACGAGATCGCGGTCGACGCCAGGCGGGTCATCGCCTCGGAGGACGGCTCCGAGCTGGGCGTGGAGTGGACGATCTCCTACACCGCTGCCGGCCGTCGGTGGAACGACCTGCCCCGGGCCAGCTTCTTCGGCTTCGATGACCAGGGGCGCATCACCTACCACCGCGACTACACCTGAGCTGGCCGCTGCCGGGTCGCGCCACGGCCCTGTGCACGTGCAGTGGTCGTTGTCTGGGCTGGAGCCCAGCTCGTGACCGCGGTGGGGGTGTGCAGGCGGTGCTGGGCGGAAGAGGTGGTCGTTGTCTGGGCTGACGCCCAGACAACGACCACCGGGGCCGGTTCGGGTGCCCGGGCGGCCTGGGCTGCGGCCTGCCGGATCGTCCCGGTGACCGGGGCGGCGCCGGGTGCCCCGCCTAGTCCCGGGTGAGGTAGCGCCAGACCAGCAGCCCGGCCGCCACCGCACCCACCATCCCGGCCGTCGCCTGACCCGCCGGCTTCACCTCCGGGAGGCGGTCCCGCAGCCGCACGGGCTTGGCGAACTCCTGGATCTGCCAGGACATCGCCTCGGCAGCGGCGCGCAGCTCCTTGTCGGGGTTGACCGCCATGGGGTGCCCGACGGCCGAGAGCATCGGCAGGTCGGTGATGGAGTCCGAGTAGGCGAAGCACCGGGACAGGTCGTAGCCGCGGACCTCGGCGATCTGGCGGATCGCGGTGGCCTTCGCGCCGGCGTAGGCGTAGAACTCCAGCGTCCCGTCGTAGCGGCCCTGGTCGTCGATCCCGGAGCGTGTAGCGATCACCTCGTCCACGCCGAGGAACTCGCTGAAGGGCTCGACGATCTCCTCGCCCCCCGAGGACACGATCCACACGTCCCGGCCGGCCCGCCGGTGGGAGGCGATCAGGTCGAGGGCCTCCTGGTAGGCCAGGGGGGCGATCGTCTCTTCCATGGTCTCGCGGACCAGTTGGCGGATGCGGTCCGCGTCCCAGCCGCGGGTCAGCTCCAGGGCGGCGTGGCGGGCCTGCTCCATGCGCTCGTGGTCGGCACCGGACAGCTGGTAGACGGCCTGGGCGTAGAGGGTCTTGAGCACCATCGAGGAGCTGATCAGCCCATCCCGGTAGAAGGTGCGCCCCATCACCAGGGTCGAGGACTTCGCGATGATGGTCTTGTCGAGGTCGAAGAACGCCGCCTCCCGTGCTCCCGTGGAGCGGCGTGCGATGCCGGCCAGCATCTCCTCGGAGAGCCGGTCGGCGTCGGGCCGGGCGTAGCGTTCCTCGGTCTCCTGGCCCGCTGCCGCCGCTTCGGCGGCCACGGCGACGAGGTCGAGCTCACCCGAGGGATCCGACCCCGCAGCTGCCGCCGAGCCCTCGGCATCCCTGCTGCTCACTGGTTCCCCCCTCCGGCTGGACGAAGCGCCGCAGCGTAGCCCCCGTCGCCATCCGTGGCCCCGGTCGTGGACCGGTCCGTTGTCCACAGGCCCGGCGAGATCCGCAGCCGCCATCCACCGACCCGCCCGTAGCGTGCCACCGCACCCCGACGACGCGGACCTGCGCCCAACGATCGGGGAGACGGGAGGGACAGGTGGTGGTCAGCACC
>SKTN01000103.1 GCA_007117945.1 Nitriliruptoraceae bacterium
TCATCGCCTCACCCTCCGCGCCCATGCCCCAGACCTCGATGCTGCCCGACAGGGCGCTCGTATCGACCTCTGCAGCCGGCTCTGCGGCGAGTTCTTCGTTGGTGCCGCAACTGACGGCCGCCATCGCGAGTGCGAGGGCGAACGCGGCAGCGGCGATGCGGCGCGGGTTGATGACGGACATCGGCAACCTCCTGCTGGTCAGCCACGTCGCCACGCCGGGCACCGGAGGTGCTGTGGTCGTGGAGGACAGGCGGAACATCCTCGATGATGCTCCCCGGCCGTGACCCCCGCGTGACGCCGGCGTGACGCTCGCGGCGGAGGGCTCAGCCAGCACCGTCGAGGGGACGGTTCGGACCCTCCTCGAGGAAGCGACGGACGGTCGCGAGGACGGCGTCGACATCGGTGAGGGTCGTCGTCCGCCGGAAGCCCGTGGACAGGTCAGAGGTGTGGCGGACGTCGACGCGCAGCGGCGCCGCCGAGTCCGGCTCGGACCAGACGCGCAGCAGCATGAGGCTGATCGGTGGAGTGTGCATGGCCCCAGCGTCACAGCCGTGCGTGACGGTGGCGTTACACGCCCTCGTCGAGGAGGTGCTGCAGCCGTGGGGTCGGTTCCAGATGGAGTTCGCGCTGCAGCAACTGCCGGTACTGCGCGAACTCTCGCAGCGCCTCGGAGACGTTGCCCTCTGCGAGGTGCACCCGGATCAGCGCAGCACGGGGACTCTCCCGGAGAGGATCGGCCTTGATCGCCGCCTGTGCCGCCGAGGCGGCATCCCCGAACGCACCCTCGCCGCGCAGATCGTTGGCCAACGCCTCCAGGGCATGGAGCCGCCGCTGGTGCCAGGCTTCTGCCTCGACGATCACCCAGTCCTCGTACCAGTCCGGCAGGATGTCGGCCGAGAGTGCATCCACCTCAGCGGCAGCCGACCCGTGGACGGTCAGGGTCTCGTGGGGGCCGACCAGACGATCGGCGATCGCTTCCGACTCCCAGAGATCCACGGTGAGCTGCTCCGAGATCCCGAGTTGCGATGTGGTCACCGCCAGTGCTGAGCGGGCAGCCCGGTCGAGCCGTGCCAGGGTCGAACGCAGACTGGAGTGCGCATGGTCCGCGCTGGCCTCGGGCCACAGGGCTCCTGCCGCCAGCCTGCGCCGCACCGGCTGCTTGCGCAGCGCGAGGAACGCGATCAAGCGCTGCGGTCCTTCGGCGAGCGCGATGTCGACGCGCCCGTCGGACAGCCCGAAACCTCCGAGCAAGGACAACCGTGGGGTTGGGCGCCCGTCAGCAGCACGATCACTCGTACGTCCAGTGGCCGCTGCCACGCGCATCCCTCTCCGGCCCGCGGATGCTCTCATCGTCACGCTACCAAAGCCGGCCGACCATCTGGCCGTGCGTCCGAGGTCACCGTGCTCCGAACCGAACGCCGCTGAGGGCCTGCTGTGTGGAGCCCCCTCAGCAGGAGCGACGGGCCGCGGGGGGGGAGCGTGTTGCGGTCGGATCTCTGGGATGGTTGGTGGGATCGGAACACTGGTGATCGGGGACACCAAAGGTGAGGCCCCAGGGGGAGGGGCCTCACCTTTGGTGGAGCTGAACGCTCCGGGAACCAGGAGCGCCACTTCCGACCATCTCTCTTGGGGGCAGGGGGGAGGTCAGGTGGCTCCTATCCTGGGACCGTCATCTTGCAGGAGGACATCGCGGCTGCGAAGAGCTAGGGGTCGGTCTTGATGCGTTCTTGACGACGCCCACCTCACGTCACCGGGCCGATCGGAACTGCTGGACCAACGGCATGGACCTTGCAGATGCCACACGGCGACATCGCATGTCCTGCTGCCCGATCCGCCGCGCAACGGCCACGCATCCGCAGATCGTGATCGACGAGCGGCGGATCGGACATCGCTGTCTGCCGGGGTCTGCCTCCGGTCAGGCGATCGCGCGTGACGCGCCGGGACCGACGTCGACCGCCGTGGAGCGCGGTCCTTGCGAAGGACCGCTCTGCCCCGACACCGAGCGCCACCCGGCACCTGCCCGCGCGGGGACCACCCCTCTGCGTGTCCGTGACGGCTTCCGGAGCACCCTGCGAGACAGCGATCGTGACGCCGCCCCCTAGGCATCCACCAGTTCCTCAGCCAACCGGGAGACCGGTGACGCCGTACCGATCCAACGGTAGCCCACACCCGGTGTGGTCTCGATCAGCCGCGGCGCGGCGGCCTGATCGCCGAGCTTCTTGCGCAACTGCGCCACATAGACCCGCAGGTAGTTGGACTCCGTGCTGTAGCCCTCTCCCCAGACATGCCGCAGCAGGACCGCGTGGGTCAGCAACACGCCCGCCCGGGCCACGAGCAGTTCCAGAAGGCGCAGCTCCGTGCGGGTCAGGTGCAGGCGTCGACCCGACCGGATGACCTCGTGCCGGGCCAGGTCGATCAGCAGCGGCTGGTCGGCCTCGGAGGCCAGCAACGGCTCGGACTGGGGCGCGGTGCGCCGATGAACCGCCCACATCCGTGCGACGAGCTCTCCGTGGTCGAAGGGAGGGCTGAGGTGATCATCAGCCCCGGCCCGAAGAGCATGGATGCACTCCTCGACCCGATCGGTGGCCCCCACGGTGATGACCCCGGCCGTCGTGACCGACCGCAGCCGCCGGAGCAGCCCGAGTCCGCAGGTCCCGCCACCGACCAGGAGCACCAGGTCCGGAGATCGTCGCACGACCTGACCGACGCCTGCACGGGGCGACGCGCTCCCAACCTGCATCCCCTCCTCGGCCATGCGTGGCTCCAGTGCGCGGGCCTGCTCGCTGTCACCGATGACCAGCACCCGTAGCGATGCGCCATCATCGGCCCACGACGCCAGCGGGCTGGCAGCAGACGGCCGGTGGTCGAGCATCGACGTCGTCGCGTGCGGCTCAGTGCCCATAGGCCGTGATCCAGGCGTATCGGCACACCGTTCGGCAGTTGCCCGTCGAACGCGATCGACCACGGACGGGACCGTCCGGATCGATGTGGCCGGGAAGGCGCCGACCGGTAGCCCGCGCCGCGGCTGCAACACTGCCGCCA
>SKTN01000087.1 GCA_007117945.1 Nitriliruptoraceae bacterium
CCGGGTCGGCGCACTCCCAGGAGGCCTGGGAGATCTGGCGCATCACCTCGCGGGCATCCTTCTCCTCGATGACCTCACCGGTGGTCACGGCGCGCACGGGGTAGGTGGTGCCCTCCTCGTAGGCGCGCATGAACTCGTCGGTGACCCGCACGGAGTTGTTGGCGTTCTGGTACTGGATCGAGGCGTAGTCCTCGCCGTCGAGGTCCATGTCGAAGCCGGCCTCGCGCAGGACGCGGACCTTCTTCTCCTCGCGGGCCTTGGTCCAGATGAACTCCTCGATGTCGGGGTGGTCGACGTTGAGGATCACCATCTTCGCGGCGCGACGGGTCTTGCCACCGGACTTGATCGTGCCCGCGGAGGCGTCGGCGCCGCGCATGAAGGACACGGGTCCCGACGCCTCTCCGCCGCCCTTCAGCGTCTCCTTGGAGGAGCGGATCGTGGACAGGTTGATGCCCGAACCCGAGCCCCCCTTGAAGATCGTGCCCTCCTCGACGTACCAGTTGAGGATCGAGGACATCGTGTCCTCGACGGCGAGGATGAAGCAGGCGGAGCACTGGGGGTGCTCCTCCACGCCCACGTTGAACCACACGGGCGAGTTGAAGGCGGCCTTCTGGTGCACGAGCAGGTGCTTGAGCTCGTGGTTGAAGACCTCCGCGCTCTCCTCGTCGGCGAAGTAGCCACCGTCGATGCCCCAGGCGGTGATGGTGTCGGCCACGCGGTCGATCATCTGCCGCACGGAGTGCTCGCGCTGCGGGGTGCCCAGGGTGCCGCGGAAGTACTTCTGGCTGACGATCTGGGTGGCCATCATCGACCAGCTGCGGGGGAACTCCACCCCACGCTGCTCGAAGGAGGTGGAGCCGTCCCGCCAGTTGGTCAGGATCGCATCACGCAGCTCCCACTCCAACTCGTCGTAGGGGTGGGTGCCCTCGCGGGTGAAGAAGCGCTCGAGCTGCAGCCCGGCGCCGCCGTCCCGCTCCTCCACGCGCAGTGGGGCGGAGGGAACGTCGATGAGGACGTCGTCGCTGTGGGCGGTGTCTGCGGTGGTCTCTGACATGGGTCCTGTGGCTCCTCTTCCCTGGCTCCCGGCGGTCCGTCAGGGACCAGCGGCGGGTGCGTCGCGGCTCGGGCGTCGGACCGACGGTGTTGGAACTACATCCGTGCAAGTCCGGAGCGCACTGAACCTGTCCACCGCACGCTACGCAAGCACCTCCTCACCACCGAGATCGGCTTTGCCCACAACCCGTGGGGGTACCGGACCCCATCGTGGCACAAGATGTTGTGTTCGCACAGCCTGTCCCCCGGTCCTTCCGTCCTCCGTCCCCAGCTGGGGCGGGGTTTGTCCACAGGCTCGTCCACCGCTTCCCCGTTGCGAACAGCGCGCGTGCCGCACGCACTGTTGCGCCGCCGCTCGTCTCGCACGCCGCCGGGATGGGGCGTGGGGTGCGACCACCACGCTCCACACGCCGCGCTGGCGTAGCATCGGCGCCCAGCACCCCTGCAGGCTGGAGCGGGCCGATGGCGACCGACGACGCGGACGACCACACCGAGGTGGTCGGCGAGCCGCACCGTGACCTGCTCGGCGACGATCACGCCGCCGAGGGAGGTGGCGGTGCGGGGACGACCCCGGTCCCCGTCGCCCGAGCCGAGGACCAGCGGGTCCCGGCCTGGCTCGACACCTCGGTGCAGTACACCTGGCGCGCCATCGTCCTGCTGGTGGGTGCCGCCGTCGCCATCTACGCGATGACCCGGCTCTACCTGGTCACCCTGCCCGTGATCATCGCCCTGATCCTGTCCACCCTGTGCGTGCCACCGGCCCGCAAGCTGGAGCGGCGCGGGGTCCCACGCCTCGCGGCGGCGGCCCTGGTGGTGGTCGGTGGTGTCGGCACCTTCTTCGGGATCCTGGCCGCCCTGACCCCCGCCTTCGTCAACCAGATCCAGCAGCTCGGGCCCACGGTGGTCGAGGGCTTCGACCAGCTGCTGATCTGGCTGGAGGAGGGGCCGATCGGCTACGACCGCGAACAGCTCGATCAGCTGCTCGACACGGCGATGGCCTCCCTGGAGGGCGCAGCGGGCACGATCGCGACCCAGATCGGCTCCCTCGCCCTGGCACTCGCCGAGGGTGTCACCGCGCTGGTGCTGGCACTGGTGCTGCTGTTCTTCTTCGTCAAGGACGGAGAGCAGATCGTCAGCTGGTTCCAGCGGCTGACCCCCGCAGGCCACCGTGACGACGTGCGTGCCGCCGGGCAGCGCGGCTGGGTGGCCCTGTCGGGCTTCGTACGTGGCACCTCGGCGGTCGCCCTGATCGACGCCGTCGGTATCGGACTCGGGCTGCTGATCCTGGACGTGACCCTGGTCCTGCCCCTGGCGGTGCTGGTGTTCTTCGGTGGCTTCGTCCCCGTGATCGGGGCCTCGGTGACGGGCCTGCTCGCCGTGCTGGTCGCCCTGGCCGACCAGGGGGTCGGCACGGCGTTGATCGTGGCGGGCATCGTCCTGGCCGTGCAGCAGATCGAGTCCAACCTCCTGCAGCCCACCATCATGCGCCGCGCCGTCTCCCTGCACCCGGTGGTGATCCTGGGGGTCCTGACGGCCGGGGCGGTGCTGATCGGCATCGTGGGGGCGTTCCTCGCCGTGCCCGTCACCGCGGTGGTCGCCGCCGTCGGCAACGAGCTACGACTGCGTACCCAGATCAAGCGTGCTGGTCACCGGCCCGGCTCCACCCCGGTCGGGGGACCCGGTGTCGATCCGGAGACGCTGATGGCCCAGTTCCCCGAGGAGACCCGGCTGCGCGCGGCCACGCTGCGGCGCGATGACCGCCCCGGGGAGCGCCGTCCCCGCACAGCGCGACGGCGGACCCGTGTCACCGTCGAAGCGGGGGACGAGCCTTCCACCCGACGCCGGCGGCGACGGGCCGCACGCGCCGCCGCGGCCGAGGACACCGCAGACCCCGCAGGCACCGCCGCGGCCGAGGTGCAGTCCGGCGACCCCGCGGAGGCGCCGGGCGAGCCCGGGGAGCGCTGAGCGACCTCAGCCCTCGACGGCTGCCCACCCTGGAGCCTGGCGCTCAGGCGGCACCAGCGAGGTCAGCAGCTGTGCGACCTCGAGCACCAGCTCCTCGCGTCCCACGTCCGCCACGATCTGCACCGCCAGCGGGCGGCCGCCCTCCTCCCACAGGGGCACGACGGCGGCAGGGATATCGGCCAGGTTCCAGGCGGCGGTGAAGGGGTAGGCGGACAGGTTCGCGGCGATGTTGGCGGCCCACGGACGGGTGTGCCACGCCGTGGCAGCCGGCTGGGCCCGGGCGAAGGCCGGGGTCAGCAGGACGTCGTGATCGGCGAAGAAGGGGGCCAGCAGCTCCCGCCACCCGGTGACGTCCGCCTCATCCACGGGCGCGACCTTGGCCAGCCGCTCCCCGGCCGCGACGTGCGCGCGGGTGCGCGGCTGCAGGAGCTCGGGGTCGAGGTCGAGCGCGGCCACGTCCGCCCCCGCCCCCTGGGTCCACCGCGACACCACGGCCTGCACCAGGGACCGCTCGTAGGGCGGGTCCTGACGCACCACGTTGTGGCCCGCGTGGTGCAGCAGCCGCCCCGCTTCCAGCACCGCCTCGCGCCAGGCCCCGGTCACCGTGGCTCCGGGTGCGGGCGAGCGCCAGGACACGGCCACCTCCAGGGACCGGCCCGGTGGCTCATCCCGCGGCAGCTGCACGCCGGTGAGCACATCGAGGAGCAGGCGCAGATCCTGCACCGTGGTGGCCATCGGCCCGAACCGGGTCATCCCGAACCAGTGGGGGACCCCGTCGAACTCCATACCGAGGTAGGGGGAGCCGGGCCGGAACCCGATGACGCCGCAGGCCGCCGCGGGGATCCGGACCGACCCGAGCCCGTCGATGCCGATCGCCACCGGGACGACACCCGCGGCCACGGCGGCGGCGGAGCCTCCCGCGGCACCCCCGGCGCTGCGGGTCGGGTCCCAGGGGCTGACGGCGGTGGCGGCGGGGTCGTCGGAGGTGCCCCACAGCGACAGCTCCGAGCAGCGCGTCTTCCCCAGGACGATCCCGCCCGCCTGCCGCACCCGCGACACCAGGGGGTGATCCTCCCCCGCCAGCGCCGCCGAGGTCGCCAGGGAACCGTGCCGGGTCTGCTCCCCGGCGACATCGATCACGTCCGTGAGCGCGACGGGCACCCCCGCGAGGGGCAGCTGTCCCCGGTCGGCACGCGTGTCGACGGCGTCCGCGTCCTCGAGCGCCGCCTTGCGGCGCACCGCCACGAAGGCTCCGAGCCGGGGTTCCACGGCGGTGAGGTGCTCGAGGTGCGCCGCCACCACCTCCCGCGCGGTGACCTCCCCGCTGCGTACCGCGTGGGCGAGCGCGCTCGCCGTCCGTCCGACCAGCTCCACCGGTCACCTCCGCGCCACCTCGCTGCCGACGAGCACCCCACGTGCCCACCGGGACCGCCGGCACCCTAGGGGGCCGATCGCGGCTGTGTCTGCCGGTAGCCTGCCACTGCCCTCCCGCGGTCCGACACCGGGGCAGCACCACCTCCCGGCCGAAGGACGTCGCCGAGCAGGCTTCGACCACGTCGACAGGGGGCGCTCGCACCGCACGCAGCCGCGGGTGCCACCCACGCCTGCGAGGCGGTACTGGCAGGCTCGAGCACCGACCGCCGGACCACAGAGGCCGGCGGCTCGTCGTGCGGACCACGCCCGGCCGCACCCATCCCCGACCCGGAGGGCACCGTGCCCGCTGCCACCCACCGTCCCGAGGTCCACCTGCGCGTGCTCGTCCCCGACGATGCGGGGTGGGTGTCCGCGATGGACCGCCGGTCGGCCACCGCTATGGCGCGGCCCATCGGCTTCGTCGAGGACCGGCTCCGCGAGGAGCTCGAGGCGGGCGAGTGGGCCAGTGACGCCCGGTTCGGGTGGGCGATCATCATCGATGGCGCCACCGCCGGGTTCGCCCTGGTGGAGGGCCTCGACGCGCGCGACGCCGAGGTGCTCCTGCGCATCGGTCCCAAGGCCCGGGGACGCGGCGCCGGCCGCGAGGTGCTCCGACAGCTGGCCGACCACCACTTCTCCGCCTCACCCGACCTGGTGCGCCTCACCGGGCGCGCCCACGAGCACAACGTGCCCATGCAGCGGGTGTTCAACGCCGCGGGCTTCCGCATGGAGGCCCGCTACCGCGAGAGCTTCCCCCTGGGGGACGGCTCGGCGGCCTCGGAGTGGGGCTACGCCCTGACCCGCAAGGACTGGCAGGCCGGCCGGCACCGGGCGGCGGAGACCGGCTACGACCTCCACGGGCTGAGCTTCGAGCTCGACGAGACGATCGAGGGCGAGAAGGCCGACGGGCTGCTGGTCAAGTTCCTCCAGGAGGGGCGCCGGGTCATCGCCCGCTACACCGCCGACCACCAACTCGACGGCGAGGCCGGGGGCATCCTCACCGGCGACGTGCTGCGCTACCGGTTCGTGCACGCGAACGAGGACGGTCCCCGCGTGGAGGAGGTCCTCGGTCGCGGGCGTGCCCGCCTCCAGCGTCGCGAGGACGGACGGCTCGAGATCGTGGACAAGTGGTCCGACGAGCGGGGCTCCCACGGCCAGCGCGTCCTGGTCCAGCGCGTCAGCAAGGACTGAGGCTGCCCTCGGGGATCCGCTCCACGGCGATGTGCAGGGCGCTGGCCAGGGCGTAGCAGGTGGCGTCCTCATCGATCACCGCGGCCCGGGCCCGCACCTTGCGGCCGTCGAGGGCGTCGCAGCGGGCCACCACCCGCAGCGGCTCCTCGACGGGGACGTCGCGGTAGTGGTGCACCTCGAAGCCGGCCAGCAACGCACCGACCGCACCCTGGGCACGGATCGGCTCGATCGCGGACCACACCGTCGGGCAGTCGAGGACCGCGGCGACCACCACGGGGTCGACGATCCCGGCCGCGCCGAGCTGCGCGGCGGGGATCCAGGGGGCGACGATCGCGCCCGTGGCCGTGGGCCGCGGGTGCATCCTCAGCCCCAGCGGGTGGGTCGGCTCCGGCCCGCACACGAAGCAGGTCGGGTACTCGTGCTGGGGCACCGGCGCCGGCAGCGGGACGGTGGCCAGCTCCAGCAGGTCGAGGCCGAAGGGCGCCGGATCGTGGCCCGCGAGCTCCACCTCGCCGCTGGTGAGGAGCAGCTCGCCGGCACGCGTCTCGAAGTGGTGGTGGGCCGGCCCGTCACCCGCTCTGACCCGTGCCTGGACCGCCGTGCCCAGCGGGGTGGGTGCGTGCAGCCGGGCGCGGATCCGGGTGAGCGGGGCACCGAACCGGTCGGCCTGTCGGGCGATGGCCGAGCCGAGCCCTGCAGCCAGCCCACCCTGGAGGATCCCGGGCGGACCGTCGAGGCCGGGTGCGGCCGTCAGGCTGCGCACCAACCACCCGTCGTCATCCACGGCGGCGTCGGCGCCGAGGTGCAACCCCAGCGCCGGTGGCCCGGCGGACAGCGATGTGCTCACCTGCACCACGGTACTCGCCAACCACCACCGGTCAGGGGACGAGCATGACACGACGTTGGGGCATCATGGGCACGGGCGGCATCGCCGAGGCGTTCCTCGCCGCCATCCATGCCGAGGGCGGCCACGTCGCGGCCGTGTCCTCGGCGTCACCGGAACGGGCGCAGGCCTTCGCGGCCACCCACGGCGTCGAGGTGGCGTGCGCACCCCACGCCGCCCTGCTGGAACAGGCCGAGGTGGACGTGGTCTACGTGGCCACCACCAACGAACGCCACCACCTCGATGCTGCCGCCTGCATCGCCGCCGGCGTGCCTGCGCTGGTGGAGAAACCCTTCGCCATGGACGCCACCACCGCAGGGCAGGTGCTGCGCGCAGCGGGGGAGGCCGGGGTGTTCGTCGCCGAGGCGATGTGGATGCGGCTGCAGCCCGCGTACCGGCGGCTGCGCGAGGAGATCGACGCCGGGACCATCGGCGAGCCCGGGCTGGTGGAGGCCGCCTTCGGCGTGCTGCTCGACGAGGGTCCCGACCGGCGGTGGCGCTCGGCGCAGCTCGGCGGGGGGACGCTGCTGGACACCGGGATCTACCCCGCCACCCTCGCCCATGACGTGCTCGGGACGGCCGACGAGGTGCAGGCCACGGGCGTCATCGGCCCCACCGGGGTGGACCTGCGCCTGGGTGTGACGGCGGCGCATCCCCGCGGCACCGCCGTGTGGTCGACCTCCTTCCTGGAACCCAGCGGGGTCCGGGCGCAGGTCAGCGGCAGCGAGGGGCGGCTGGTGCTCGGCGAGCCCTTCCACCACTCCCCCCGCCTGACCCTGGTCCGCGCCGACGGCGAACCCGAGGAGCTGGAGGTGACCGGTCACGAGCTGGCGTACCGACTCGAGGTCCGCGAGGTGGAGCGCTGCCTGGACGCACGTCGCCTGGACAGCCCGTGGCTGGCGCACGAGGACACCCTGGCGGTCCTCGGGACCCTCGACCGGATCGGGGAACGGGTGGGCCTCCGTCGGCCCCCCATCGCGCCCCTGCCCTGAGGCAGGGGCGGCGGCCGCGGTCGCAGGTGCTCGTCTGGACAGCGACCGCCACGTAGGTTCCCCGTTCCAACCTTCGGAGGAGCCGAGCGACCGTGCGCTGTCCAGGCTGCGGCACCGATGACGACCGGGTCGTGGACTCGCGTCCCGCGCTCGCCGGCGACGCGATCCGCCGCCGCCGGGAGTGCCGCAGCTGCGGCCTGCGGTTCACCACCTTCGAACGGGTGGAGCTCCCCGAGCTGGCGGTGCGAAAGCGCTCGGGGCGGCTGGTCGCCTTCGACCGCGCACGGGTCCTGGACGGGATGGCCCGGGCGGCCAAGGGACGCGTCGACCTGCCGGACCTGGAGTCCGCGGCCGCCGAGGTGGAGCGCGAGCTGCGGGCGCTCGGCGGCCGCGAGGTCAGCTCCGAACAGGTCGGCCTGCAGGTGCTGCAGCAGCTCCGCACCCTCGACGACGTCGCCTACGTGCGGTTCGCCAGCGTCTACAAGGACTTCCAGGGACCCGAGGACTTCGAACTGGAGCTGTCGAGCCTGCGCAAGGCGGCCCCGCCCAAGACGGCGTGAGCTCAGCGCGCGGGGAGCAGGAGCACCGTCCACGCCTCGATCGACCCGCCCTGGAGCCCGTTCAGTTCCTGGATCGCCGTCAGCTGCGCCCGCGGGTCCACGCCCTCGGGCGCTGAGGTCACGGCCACCTCCCACAGGGTGTCGCCGGGCTCGACGACGACATGCCCCGCGACCGGGTGCTCGAGCTCCGCCTGGGCACCCACGCCGCCCGCAGCGGTGCCCACCGCCAGGACCAGCGCCACCAGGACGAGCAGGACCGTGCAGCGGCGACGCCGGTAGGTGGACCGGCTGACGGCCAGAGACTGCGACGTGGCGCTCATGGCGTGCTCCTGGGGGTGTGACGGGCGGTGCGCTCGCTGCGTGGGGCCTCGGGGCGTCGTGACCCGAACGGCATCCGAACGAACGAGCGTTCGCCCCCCAGTGAACCGAACGGACGTTCCCACGTCAAGGCCGTGAGCGAACGGACGTTCCCACGGATCGGGCGCCGATGTGCTACGGTGCACGAACGAGCGTTCGGCTCCAGCGGTGGAGGGACGGCACATGGACAGCACGGGACAGCGCGACACCGGAGCCGCCGAGGCTCCGACGCCGGACGCGGTGGACACGGCCGCCACGGGGGCCGGGACAGCGACGGACGGCGCGGCCCCGGCGGTGCCGGCGACCCCCGAGGCGTCGGCGACCCCCGCCACGGCCGGGGAGGTCAGCCCGGAGCTCACGCCGCGGCAGCGGGCGATCCTGGAGATGATCCACGCCCACGTGGACGAGCACGGCTACCCACCCTCGGTGCGTGAGATCGGGGACGCGGTCGGGCTGCGCTCCCCCTCCTCGGTGCACGGGCAGCTCGAGAGCCTCGAGCGCAAGGGTTACCTCAAGCGTGACCCCACCAAGCCCCGCGCATTGGAGCTCGGCCGCGACCCCGTCACGGCCCTGGACCTGCCCCGCTCCCCCGCGCGGCACGTGCCCCTCGTGGGTGAGATCGCCGCCGGTGGGCCGATCCTCGCCGAGGAGCGCGTGGAGGCCGTCTACCCCCTGCCCAAGGAACTGGTGGGCGACGGCCAGCTCTTCCTGCTGCGGGTGCGTGGCGACTCCATGCTGGAGGCGGGGGTGTTCGACGGTGACCTCGTGGTGGTCCGCGAACAGCCGAACGTGGAGCAGGGCGAGATGTGCGCGGCGTTGATCGAGGGGGAGGCCACCGTGAAGTTCTTCCGGCGCACCCGCTCGGGCGCGGTCTACCTCGACCCCGCCAACGAGCACTACGAGCCGATCCCCGTCACCGACGAGCAGGACGCCCGGGTGATGGGCAAGGTCGTCACGGTGCTGCGCACCATCCGCTGAGTCCGGCCGCGGTCAGACCCGGGCCCGGTCGCCTCCCTGGCCAGCCGCGACGAGAGGGGCCGGGTGCGGGAGGTCCGTCCCGCAGACCCGCGCGGGTCGTCGGTGCGTCGGACCGGGTGGATCCCCCGGGGGGTCAGCTCAGCGCTCCCACTGCTCCGGGGCCTCGGCGAAGGGATCCTCGTCGAGGTAGCCGCGTAGCTCCAGCGCCGCCTCCTCGTCCACGTCCGCCGTCAACCGCGTGCCGGTGTCGGTGTGCTCCTCGACGACCACGTTGCCCTGGCGGTGGGCCATCGCCACCAGGTCCTGACGGCCGTAGGGCACGTGGCCGGACACCCGGTAGCGCTGGGTGGGCAGGTGCGCGGTGATCTGCTCGACCAGCTGCGGTATCCCCTCGCCCGTGACCGCGGAGGCCAGCACCGGCCGGCTCCCGAGCTCCGTCTCCACCCGACGCGCCAGCGCCTCGACGGTCGAGCGGTCCACGGCATCGATCTTGTTGAGCACGAGCAGCTGGGGGCGTTCCTGCGCACCGATGTCCTCGAGGACCTCGTGGACGGCGACGATCTGGGCCTCGGCCTCGGGATGGGCCGCATCGACGACGTGCAGCAGCAGGTCCGCGTTCGCCGAGCCCTCCAGGGTCGAGGTGAAGGCCTCCACGAGACCGTGGGGCAGCTTGGCGACGAACCCGACGGTGTCGGTCAGCACGATGTCCCGGCCGTCCTCAAGGGGCAGGCGGCGCACGGTCGGGTCGAGGGTGGCGAAGAGCCGGTCCTCCACCTTCACATCGGCGCCGGTGATGCGGTTGAGCAGGGAGGACTTGCCGGCGTTGGTGTAGCCCACCAGCGCCACCTCCTGCACCTGCTTGCGATCGCGCTCGGCGGCCTTCGTCGCGCGGATGCGGCGGTAGTCCTCCAGGTCACGGCGCAGCTTCGACATTCGGCGCATGATCCGCCGGCGGTCGACCTCCAACTGCGTCTCACCCGGCCCACGACCACCGATGCCGGCACCGCCGGCGACCCGTCCACCGGCCTGTCGCGACAGCGCCTCACCCCAGCCGCGCAGCCGGGGCAGGAGGTAGAGCAGCTGTGCCAGCTCGACCTGGGCCTTGCCCTCCTTCGAGGTGGCGTGCTGGGCGAAGATGTCCAGGATCACGATGGTGCGGTCCAGCACCTTCTGGCGGATGTGCTCCTCCAGGGTGCGCTGCTGTGCCGGGGTGAGCTCGTCGTCGAAGACCACCGCGTCGGCACCGACGGCCGCGACCAGCTCCCTGAGCTCAGCGACCTTGCCACGACCGACGAAGGTCCCGGGGTCGGGGCTGTCACGCCGCTGGACCACGCGCTCCACCACCTCGGCACCCGCGGTGTCGAGGAGGGCGGTGAGCTCGTCGAGGGACGCGTCGAGCTCCTGCAGGGTGGTGCCGGGCAGCTGGACCCCCACGATGACGGCGCGCTCGACGGGGCGGATGATGTCCACGCCCTCACGGGGGGCGTCGTCGGCGATGACATCCCGGCGTCGCCGGCGGGCCTCGGCACGACCGATCGCCGCGGCGTCATCGAGGTCCAGGGGGCGGCCGTCGTCGAGGTCGTCGCCCTCGAGGTGGGCGCGGTCGGCTGCGGTGCTCAGGTGGGTGCCTTCGTTCGGTCCGGTGGCGTGGGGTCCGGCGCGGTGGCCTGTGCCAGCCACGCGGGGTCGATGCGGCCGTGCGCCACCTCGACGGCCGCCCCCGTCATGGTGACATGGTGCCCGGGCTCGCGCGAGACCTCCAGCGTCCCACCGGGCAGGTGGACGGCCACATCGCTGGCCAGCAGCCCGAGGTCCTGGAGCGCCACCACCGCCGCGCAGGCCCCGGTGCCGCAGGCCGCGGTCTCGCCGACGCCGCGCTCCCAGACCCGCAGCCGCAGATCCGAACGCCCCGCCACCTCGGCGAA
>SKTN01000404.1 GCA_007117945.1 Nitriliruptoraceae bacterium
CCCGCGGCGACCACCCGCGGCGCGGGGTCTCGCAGCCGCGGCCAGGAGTAGGGTCTGGGGTGTGGTCCTCCTCGGTTTCCTGCTCTTCGGCGCCCTCATCGGGGCGCTGGCCCGGATCGTCCTGCCCGGCAGGCAGGACCTGTCGGGCAGCGCGACGGTGCTCGCCGGACTCCTCGGGGCGGGAACCGTCGGCACGGTGGTCGGCGGGATAACCGACGGCTGGTTCCGCTTCGCCTGGCAGGGCCCCTCGATCATCGGCTCGGTGCTGGGCGCCACCGGCTTCGTCCTGCTCGCCGAGTGGGCGAACCGGCTCGCGAAGGCGCGCGCACAGCAGGTGGCCACCCAGGAGTTGGTGGCTGGCGGGGAGAACCTGCGCGTGGAGTGCAAGAGCAGTGCGCGCTCCAACCTCCACACCGGGGAGAAGGACCCACGCCTCGAGCTCGCCATCGCGCGCAGCGTCGCCGGTTTCGCGAACACCGCGGGCGGCACCTTGCTGATCGGCGTCGATGATGCGGGTCGGGTGCTCGGCCTCGACCGGGACCTGCAGCTGATCAAGGGTGGCGACCTCGATCGCTACGAACTGTGGCTGCACGACCTGCTGGAGCGGTGCCTGGGTCGCGGCGCGCTCCACCTCATCGAGGTGACCTTCGACGCGGTCGACGACCGGACCGTGTGCCGTGTGGACGTCGCGCCGAGTGACGCGCCCCTCTACCTCCGGCCCCACGTGGGCGAGAAGCACCCCCGGTTCTACGTCCGGACGGGCAACTCGACGCGGGAACTCGCGGTGGACGACGCCGTCGACCACATCCTGCGCCACTGGCCACATCGCACGCTGGCCCGCGTGGGGGTGGCCGCGCGTCAGGGGCTGGCGTCCCTCAGGAACTAGCCACCGAGCTCGGGGCTCAGAACACGAACATGACGGCCAGGCCGGCGACCCAACCCGCAACGGCCACACCGACCGTGTGCACCCACCGCAGTTCCGAGAAGATCAGCCAGGCTGCGGTGGCGAGCACACCGAGGAACACGACGAGCATGATGATGTTGCCACCGCCGTCCCCGGCCCTGTCGTGGTAGGCGAGCATGGATGACATAGCGAGCGGGAGAGCGAACAAGCCTGCACCTCGGTCGATGTGACTGGATGGTGGCGGCCCCCGGCTGCCCGTCGTGCGCGGACGAGCGGGACCCGGCCCGTGAGAGGGGAACCCGTGAGGGCGGGCATCGCTTCCACGCCGTGAGCCGGCGCCCTCGATCCACCCCGGGCCCGGCCGCTAGCCGCGCAGGGCAGGCGGGATAGTTGACGCGTCATCTACTTCTGCTACGTTTTCGTTGACGCGTCAACCAGATGGGTTGCCGCAACGATCAGCAGGAGGATCACCATGACGACCCAGACCGCTACCGACACCGGGCAGCTCACCGGCACCTACACCATCGATCCGAGCCACAGCCGCATCGGCTTCGTCGCCCGTCATGCGATGGTCACCAAGGTCCGCGGCGGCTTCAACGACTTCGCCGGCACGTTCACGATCGACGGCGAGACCCCCTCGGCCTCCAGCGCCGAACTCACCATCGAGGCGACGTCCATCGACACCCGCAACGCCGACCGCGACGCGCACCTGAAGAGCAACGACTTCTTCGCGATGGACGAGTACCCGCAGCTGACCTTCCGCTCGACCGCCATCGAGCAGGTCAGCGAGACCGACTTCCGCGTCACCGGTGACCTGACCCTGCGCGGCGTGACCAAGCCGGTCACCATCGACCTCGAGTACAGCGGTTCCGCCATCGACCCCTGGGGCAACCTGCGCGTCGGCTTCGAAGGCTCCACCCAGGTCAACCGCAAGGACTGGGGCCTGAACTGGAACACTGCGCTGGAGACCGGCGGCGTGCTCGTCTCCGAGAAGGTCACCCTGGAGTTCGAGATCTCCGCGACCAAGAACGCCTGACGGTCCCAGGTTCGACGGGAGCCGGGAGTCGACCACGCACGGCTCCCGGCTCCTGACCCGCACCGCCCCGCACCACCCACACCGCGAGGAACCCACCATGGGCCTCTCCCCCGTCCGCCTCAACCACGCCGTGCTGTTCGTCGCCGACCTCGACCGCTCGATCGCCTTCTACACCGAGCTGTTCGGCATGCAGGTCATCGCCCGTGAGCCCCGGGCAGATGCCGCGTTCCTCCGGCTGCCGCGCTCCGGCAACCACCACGATCTCGGCCTGTTCGGGGTGGGCCCCTCCAGCGAGCCGAAGCGTCGCGGCGCGATCGGGCTCTACCACCTCGCCTGGCAGCTCGACACCGTCGACGAACTCGTCGACGCCCGCCGCAGCCTGGCCGAGGCCGGTGCGCTGACCGGTGAATCCAGCCACGGGGCCACCCTCAGCCTGTACGGCGCGGACCCCGACGGCAACGAGTTCGAGATCATGTGGATGCTGCCCCGCGACCAGTGGGGCGCCTACGAGAACCAGGCCCCGATCGAACGGCTGGACCTCGACGCGGAGGTCGTGCGGTGGTCCGGCGTCCACACGGCCTGGCAGCTGCCTGACGACGCCGTCACGGACCGATCGTGACCCACGACACCCTCGGGGCAGAGGCACCGAGGTGGCTGGATGACGCCGAGCAGCATGCCTGGCGGCAGCTGGCCGCCATGCTGCTGCGGCTGCCCGCAGCGCTCGAAGTCCAGCTCCAGCGCGACGCCGGGATGAGCCACTTCGAGTACTGGGTGCTCGCGCTGCTCAGCGAGGCCGACGATCGGACCCTGCGTATGGGTGCGTTGGCCGACCAGGCCAACGCCTCCCAGTCCAGGCTGTCCCACGTCGCATCCCGTCTCGAACACCGCGGGTGGGTGACTCGACGCCCCTGCCCCGACGATGCCCGGGCCACCCTGGCTGCGCTCACCGACGACGGATGGCGACAGCTGGTCGCTGCAGCGCCGGGCCACGCCGCCGCCGTGCGCGCGCTGGTGTTCGAGGGGCTCGGCGCGCAGGAGGTCGACGACCTCGCCCGCCGCTGTGCCACCATCCTGGGACGAATCG
>SKTN01000177.1 GCA_007117945.1 Nitriliruptoraceae bacterium
GCGACGGCCGTGACCCCGACCGCGACGGCCGTGACCTCGGTCGCGACGACCGCAACCTCGCCCTGGAGATGGTGCGGGTGACGGAGGCGGCCGCGATGGCCGCCGCCCGCCGGATGGGGTTCGGAGACAAGGAGTCCGCTGACCAGGCGGCCGTGGACGCGATGCGCGGCGTGCTCGAGCGCATCCCGATGGACGGTGTGGTCGTGATCGGCGAGGGGGAGAAGGACGAGGCCCCCATGCTCTACAACGGCGAGCGCATCGGCACCGGTGCACGACCTTCGGTGGACATCGCCGTCGATCCCGTGGAGGGCACCACCCTGACGGCACGCGGGCTGCCGAACGCGCTGTCGGTGATCGCCCTGTCGGAGCGGGGCACGATGTTCAACCCCGGCCCCTGCGTCTACATGGACAAGATCGCCGCCGGACCCCTGGCCGCCGACGTCATCGACCTCGAGGCGCCGATCGGGGAGAACCTGCACCGCGTGGCGCTGGCCAAGGGCGCGAAGGTCGGTGACGTGACCGTCACCGTGCTCGACCGGCCCCGTCATGCGCAGCTGGTGGCCGACATCCGCGCCGCCGGAGCCCGCATCGTCTTCCTCGCCGATGGCGACGTCGCCGGGGCGATCATGGCCGCCCGACCGGATACCGGTATCGACCTGTCCGTCGGCATCGGTGGCACGCCCGAGGGCGTGATCACCGCCTGCGCGCTCAAGTGCCTCGGCGGTGCCCTCTACGGTCGGCTGGTGCCCCGCGACGAGGCGGAGCGCCGCGCCGCCACCGACGCCGGCTACGACCTCGATGCCGTGCTGACCATCGACGACCTCGTCACCAGTGACCGGGTCATCTTCGCCGGCACCGGCATCACCGACGGCAACCTGCTGCGCGGCGTGCGCTTCACCGGACGCGGCGCCACCACGCAGTCGTTGTCGATGCGCTCGAGTTCCGGCACCGTGCGTACCGTGGGTGCCGAGCACACCTTCTCGAAGTTCAACACCATCGCCCGTTTCGCCGACCTGGATGAGCTTGCCCCGTGACCCACGCAGACCGCACCCCGACCGAGCGCGACGTGATCGACATCGATGACCTCCTCGCGCGCTACCACGACGACCTGCCCGACCCCGACGTCGCCGACCAGCGGGTGGCGTTCGGGACCTCGGGGCACCGTGGGACCTCGCGCAACACCTCCTTCAACGAGCGCCACATCCACGCCACCACGGAGGCGATCTGTCGCGAACGCGCGGCCCAGGGCGTCACCGGACCCCTCTTCATCGGTCGTGACACCCACGCCCTGTCGGCGCCGGCCTTCGACAGCGCCCTCGAGGTGCTCGTCGCCCACGGCGTCGAGGTGCGCATCGACGATGCCGACGGGTTCACGCCGACCCCGGCGATCTCCCACGCGATCCTGACCCACAACCGGGCGCACCCCGATGCCCCGGCCGACGGCATCGTGGTCACCCCCTCCCACAACCCCCCCGAGGACGGCGGCTTCAAGTACAACCCGCCCCATGGTGGCCCCGCCGGCTCGGACGTGACCAAGCGCGTGGAGACCCTGGCCAACGACCTGCTCCTGCGCCCCGCCGAGATCCGGCGGGTGTCCCTCGACGAGGCGTGGGCCGCTGCGGTGCGCCACCCCTACATGGCCACCTACATCGAGGACCTGCCGAACGTCGTCGACCTGGAGGCCATCGCCGGCTCGGGGCTCACGCTGGGTGCCGACCCCCTCGGTGGCGCCGCCGTGCACTACTGGGGTGCGATCGCCGAGCGGTTCGGCCTCGACCTCGAGGTGGTCAACGAGGCGGTGGACCCCACCTTCGCCTTCATGCCACCCGACCACGACGGCAGGACGCGGATGGACTGCTCCTCCTCGGCGGCGATGTCAGGTCTGGTCGCCCTCGCGGAGCGCTTCGACGTGGCCTTCGGCAACGACCCCGACGGTGACCGTCACGGCATCGTGACCGCCAGCGCGGGGCTGCTCGACCCCAACGGCTACCTCGCCGTGATGATCGAGCACCTGCTCGCCGACCGCGGGTTCGGGACCGAGGTGGGGATCGGCAAGACGGTGGTCAGCTCCAACCTCATCGACCGGGTCGTGGCCGCGGCCGGCCGGCCCCTGGTCGAGGTCCCCGTGGGCTTCAAGTGGTTCGTGGACGGGCTACTGATGGGCGAGTTGGCCTTCGGTGGCGAGGAGAGCGCCGGTGCCTCCTTCCTGCGCTTCGACGGCACGGTGTGGTCCACGGACAAGGACGGCATCATCGCCTGCCTGCTCGCCGCGGAGATGACCGCCCGGGACGGGCGTGATCCCGCCGCGCGCCTCGACGCGCTCACCGCGACCCACGGCAAGCCCGCGTACAAGCGGGTGGACGCGCCCGCCAGCCGGGAGCAGAAGGCCGTGCTCGCTGCCCTGTCACCCGAGGACGTGACCGCCACGGCCCTGGCCGGCGACCCGATCACCGCCACCCTGACCCGCGCACCCGGCAACGACGCGCCGATCGGGGGGCTGAAGGTGGCCACGGAGAACGGGTGGTTCGCCGCCCGTCCCAGCGGCACCGAGGACGTCTACAAGATCTACGCGGAGAGCATGCAGGGCACCGACCACCTCGAGCGGATCCTGACCGAGGCCAAGGAGGTCGTGGACGCGGCGCTCGCACGCTGAGGCGCGCTAGGCGCGCTCCGGGGCCACCGCCGTCAGGGCGTCCTCGACCGCGGCGTAGGCCCGCTCGAGGTGCTCCCCGGTGGTGCGCAGGTTGCCCAGCGCCAGGCGCAGCACGTGCCGGTCCTCGAGCACCGTGCCCGACAGCAGGATCCGCCCGTCGGCATCGAGGTGGTCGAGCACCCGTCGGCTGGCGGCGTCGGTGGCCTCCACGTCGCCGAAGCGGCCCTCGGCACGCAGCCGGAACACCACCGTGGACATCTCCGGGCGCAGGACCAGCTCCAGGTCGGGGTGTTCCTCCAACCACGCGGCCACCGCGGCGGCCTGGCGCACGTGCTCGCGCAGCCGGCGCCGGATGCCCTCCGCGCCGTAGTAGCGCAGCACCATCCACAGCTTCAACGCCCGGAAGCGTCGGCCGAGCTGCACGCCGTAGTCCATCAGGTCGGTGACCTCGCCGTCCTCGGTGGCCAGGTACTCGGGCACCAGGGTGAAGGCGGTGGCCAGGGCCTCGCGGTCGCGCAGCAGCAGCGCCGAGGCGTCGATCGGCGTGAACAGTCACTTGTGGGGGTTGCTCACCAGGGAGTCCGCCCGCTCGATGCCGTCGAGGATGTGGCGGTGCTCCTCGCAGGCGGCCAGCGCCGCGCCGTAGGCACCGTCGACGTGCAGCCAGATGGGGTGGCCGAGCTCGGCCACCGCCGCGTCGCGGACGTCGGCGATCGCCGGCAGCGGATCCACGGAGGTGGTGGCGGTGGTCCCGACCGTTGCCACGATCGCGATGGGTCGGTAGCCGAAGCGCACGTCCTCCTCGATGGCTGCCGCCAGCTCCTTGGGCCGCATCCGGAAGGCGTCGTCCACGCCGATGGTGCGGACCCCGTCGCGGCCGAGCCCCAGCGCGATCGCGGCCTTCTCCACCGAGGAGTGGGCCTGTTCCGAGGTGTAGACGCGCAGCAGCGGCAGGTCGGAGCGGCCCGCCAGCCCCCGCTGGCGCACGTCGAGGTCGGTGCGCTCCCGGGCACCGGCCAGGGCCAGCATGGTGCTGGTGGACGCCCCGTCGGTGAGCAGCCCCTGCCACCCCTCGGACATGCCCAGCAGCTGGCGCAGCCAGTCGAGGACGACCTCCTCGAGTTCGGTGGCCGAGGGGGAGGTGCGCCACAGCATCCCGTTGACGTTCAGGGCGGCGATGAGGGCCTCGCCGAGGATGCCCGGGGCGGAGCCGCTGATGGCGAAGTAGCCGTGGAAGGAGGGGTGGTTCCAGTGGGTGATCCCCGGCAGCAGGACCCGGTCGAGATCGGCCATCGCCGCCTCGAAGGGCTCGGGGGCCTCGGGCGGGGCCGCGGGCAGCTGGCCGCGGACGGTGCCAGGGGTCACGCGGCTGCGGACGGGCAGGTCGTCGACACGATCGAGGTAGTCGGCGATCCACTCGATGACGGCGTGGCCGTGGCGGCGGAAGGTCTCGGCGTCCATGTCGCCGACGCCGAGCTGGGCGGGGTCGAGACCGGGCGTGTCGGCGCCGGGATGGTCACTGGGCTGCGGGTTCACGGTGCGTCGTCCTCGAAGGTCAGGTCGAAGGTGTCGTCGTCGAGGGGGACCCCCTCCACCTCGGCGACGGGGGACGGGGCCGGCTCCCGATCCTCGGAGGTGGTCAGCACCAGATAGGGGATCGCCACGGACAGGGCCAGCAGGAACAGCACGAGTGTCAGCCGCCCGACCCAGCGCGGGACGCGCACCCGACGGCGACCCCGCGGCCACAGGGGTGCGAGCTGTGCCCACAGGGCGTCCACCTCGCTGGCCGGCAGGGGCGGCGCGTGCCCGGTGGCGGTGTCGTCCTCGTCGTCCCCGGGGCGCTGTCCGCGGGGCAGCAGCGACGCCAGCCACCCGGCGACGTCCTCGGCATCGGCACGGTCCAGCCGGCGCATGGCGCGTCGGAAGGCCCGCAGGACCCCGTCCATGTCACCGGCCAGGGCGTGGAGGTGGGCGGCGTGGCGGTGCACCAGCACGGCGAAGGCGCCGACCTCGCCCCGGTGTGCGCGCGCGACGAGCTGCGCGTCCTCCGCGACATCGGGGGGCATGGCGGCGGCCGCGTCCTCCCCGGCATCCGGGGGCATGGCGGCGCCCGCGTCCTCGACGCCTTCGTGGTTCACCGGGTCCCTCGCATCGTGGCGAGGCTAGCGCCGGTCCGCGGCGTCCCCGGACGCCCCGGACGCCCCAGCGACCGCGGCGAGCAGTGCGTCCACCAGCTGCGCGCTGCTGTAGGGCTTGCGCAGCACCCCCTCGACCCCCTCGATGGAGCCCGAGACCAGGACCACGGGCGGCGCACCCGGCGTCGCTTCGAGCTGACGTCGCAGCGCGGTCCCATCCATCCCGTTGCCGAGCACCACGTCGGAGAGCACCACGTCGATCGCCGGCTCCGGTGCCGCCGGGTCGTCGCGCAGCGCGAGCTCGGCCAGGGCCGCCTCCGCATCGGCGACCTCGACGACCTCGGCGACGCGGGCCCGCAGCAGCGTCGCGGTCACCATGCGGACGGGGTCCTGGTCCTCCACCAGCAGGATCCGGTGGCGACGGAGGCTGCGGCTGGTGGGGCGTGGGGCCTGGTGGGACGGTGGGCTGCCCTCCCGCACGGGGGGCAGGACCAGGCGCACGGTCGTGCCGCCGCTGGGGCGCGACTCGAGGTGGAGCTCACCGCCGCTCGCCTCCGCGAAGCTGGCCACCATCGCGAGCCCGAGACCGCTGGAGGTCGCACCGGCCTTGGTGGTGAAGAAGGGGGTGGTGGCCCGTTCCGACACCTCAGGGGACATACCGCGGCCATCGTCGGTGACCGTCAGTGCCACCTCCTGCCGATCGGTCGGACGAGCGGTGATCTGGACGGTGCTGCTGCCGGCATCACGGCTGTTGATCGCGAGGTTGAGCACCGCGGTCTGCAGGTGGGTCGGATCCAGCTCCACCGGCGGCAACCCCGCGTCGAGGTCGATGGTCACGGTCACGGCCTCGCCCACGGCGCTGTCGAGCAGGGGGTGCAGTTCCTCGAGGAGGGCGGGCAGCTCGCAGCGCTCGGGATCGAGGCTGCGCGCACGGGCGTAGGCCAGCAGCTGCGCGACGAGACGGCCACCGCGCTCGCTGGCCGTCCGGGCCGCGGCCAGCCACCCGCGGCCCTCCTCGGAGGAGATCTCGTCCTCGAGCAGCCCGAGGTTGCCGTTGATCACCGTCAGCAGGTTGTTGCAGTCGTGGGCGATGCCGCCGGTGAGCTGGCGGATCGCGACGCTGCGCTCCGCCTCGGCGAGGACGGCGGTGAGGCGCTCCTGCTCGCGGCGGTCGACGAGGCTGAGCAGCACCTGGCCCTGGTCGTCCTCAGCGCCACCGGGTAGGGCGGAGGCGGTGACCTCGCAGGGGATCCGTGTCCCCGTGCGGTCGCGGAAGGTCAGCGTCGCGCCGCGGGGTGCCGGGCCGGTGTGGCGCAGCAGCGGGCGCAGCGCGGCGTGGTCGTCGGTCACCACGTGGAGCACCAGGGGGCGCCCCTGGAGCCCGTCACCCGCCGCCAGGAGGTCCTGGGCGGCCGCGTTGGCGCGGGTGATCACCCCTGTGGGGTCGACGGTGAGCAGGGGTACGGGCGCGAGGTCGAAGAGCTGGCGGTAGCGCTCGCCGAGCTCGGCGATCTGGGTCTCCGCGCGGCGCAGCTCATCGAGCTGGACCTCGAGCTCGACCTGATGGACCCGCAGGTCCTCGATGCGGTCAGCGGTGTCGGCCTGCAGCTCCGTGGCGTCCGCGTCGCGGCTGTGTGGCGCGGGGTCTCCGGGGACCGGCGTGGGGTTACCAGGGACCGGCGTGGGGTCAGCGGGGACCGGCGTGGGGTCACCGGCGGCCGGCGTGGGGTCACCGCCGTGCCGATGGTCCCGAGGTGTCGCGCCCGCGCTCATCGCTGCCGGTCCGCCGCGAGGGTGTGGACGTCCACCTCGGTGCTGTCGACGTGGGATACCACCGCACCCACGCCCCGCTGGAGGCCGTCCAGGGTGGCCTGCAGCGCCCGCTGTCCTCCGCGCAGCTGCGTGCTGTCGGTCAGGGTCAGCGCCGCGCCGTTGGTCCCGTGGCCGCGGTCCCGGTCGACCAGGTTGCTCAGGCCCGTCAGGCCGGCGGTGCACGTGCGCACCTTGCGCTGCCGGTCGACGAACACCCTCCCGATGTGGGTGCTGCTGCGCAGGTGGTCGAGGTCGACGACCTGGGGTTGCCGGGCGACGACCGCGCCCGGCAGGCCCGCCACGTCCGCTGCGCCGTCAGGCTCGATCTCGTCCACGCTGTTCGCCCCTGCTCCACGGTGCGCAGCCCGACCGGCCCGGCTGGCCCATCGGGACCGCCCACGACGGTGGTTGGTGCCGCCCGGTCCCTCCCCGGTGACCGCTGTGCAGACCACCGCGGTGACCGGCACACCCACAACCCGACCGAGGCTAGTCAGGGCGCCACCAGCCGGCGGTGCCGGGGAAGGGGGCCATGGGCGGGCCTCACCGATCCGCCGTCACCGGATCACGATCGTGATCTCCCCGCTCGGGTGGAGGGTGCAGGCGCCCTCCAGGATGCCGGGCGAGGTGAAGGTCTGGGTCAGGGTCTGGCCGGCCGCCACGGTGTAGGGGCCGACCTCGTGGGTGGCGTCGTCGAGGTTGATGATCTCCAACCGGTCCCCGACCTCGACCTCGAGGGTGCGCGGCAACAGTTCGATCTCCTCGCCCGCGGCGATGCGCTCGGCGGTGCCCGCGGCCACGGTGACCTCGATCTCCTCGCTGGAGGTCCACGCCTGCAGGGCGACGACGAGCAGCGCGACCGCGGCCACGGCGACCACGGCGCTGAGTGCTCTGCGCCAGGTGCTCGGTGTCGGCGGTGTGCTCACGCGGCTCAGCCTCCCTCGCCCGGAACGGGCAGCTCGAGGGTACGTGCGCGTCCATCCGTGCCCGTGAGCTGGAACACCACCTGCCATCCGCTGTCCGGGGGCAGCTCCAGCGCGTAGGTGAGGTGGTGATCGGGGCTGACCTCGAACAGCTCGTGCGCGGTGCCCGGGGCGCCCTCGACCTCGATGCTGACCTCCCGCACCGGCGCGGGCTGCCCCGCAGCGTCGAAGGCGTAGAGATGGGCCTCGTTGGGGCCCGGTCGGGCGGGAGCGATGGTGAGGTCGAAGGTGAGCCCGTCGACCACGACCCGTTCCTGGTGGTGCGGTGGCACCGCCTCGGGTGTGCTCAGCGTGGCAAGCCCGACGCCGAAGGCGATGAGCAGGATGGCCGTGGTTGCGGGGACCGGTGCGGGCCTGCTGGCTGCCGAGCGCCGGGGCGGCGGCACCCGCGTCGCGAACCGCAGCACCAGGGCGGATCCCGCGAGCCCGGCGACCGCCGCCGACAGCACCACCGGGGTCGGGCTCGCCCCGGCGGCCAGGGGAGCGCCGAGGAGGGAGGAGGCCAGCACGGGCACGCTCAACAGGTCCCGTGCGCGTCGGTGGCCGTCGCGCTCGAGGAAGGCCAGCAGCAGGAGCAGGCGTGCCAGCACCACCGTCAGCCATCGGTCGCCGATCCCGGCGCCATCGGCGAGGAGCAGCACCACCTCGGCGCTGGTGAGGAGCAGGGCCACCACCCCGGCCACCTGCACCCCACGGACGCGCGCATGGTCACGGGCGTGCGCATGGTCACCGGCGTAGCGGGGGTCACGGGCGTGCGCACGGTCCCGGCCGCGCCCGAGCACCAGCCAGGACGCCACGGTGACCAGCGCCGCGCCGGCGGCCGCACCACCCGCTGCGCCCGCTGCCACCAGCAGCGGGCCCGCCGTGGAGCCGCGCAGCACCTCGACGATGTCGACGCCCGCGGTGGCGAGGCTGGTGACGGCGGTGGTCGTGAGCACCGTCAGACGTCCTCTCGTACCTCGACGGTGACGGTGACCTCCCCGGCCTCGGCGAAGGTGAGGGTCAGGTCGAAGACCTCGCCGGGAACGAGGTCGTCAGCCAGATCGATCAGCATCAGGTGGTAGCCGCCCGGCAGGAGTTCGATGGTCTCCCCGGCGGGGATCGTCAGGGCCTCGATCTCGCGCATGCCCATCATGGCGAAGCCCTCGGGTGTGGGGTCAGCGCCGTCCTGGTGCGGGTCGTCCGCACCCGACATCGCTGCGTCGTCGCCCTCGGACATGCCCTCGTGCTCGTCGCCCTCGGACATGCCCTCGTGCTCGTCGCCGTCCTGCCCCCCGGCACCGTGCTCGTCGGCGTCGAAGGTCTCGTGGACCTCGACGGACGCCGCGACCGAGCTGTCGACGGTGCCGGCGAGGAGTTGGTCCTCGGTGTCGGTGGCGTTGGTGATGTCGAGGTAGACGGCGCCCACCCCGGTGAGCATGGGGGACATGCGGCTCCGCGCGTCGCTGACCGTCAGCTCACCCGTCGCCCCGCACCCGGTCAGCACCAGGCTCACCGTCGCTGCGGCGAGGGCGAGGGTGCGCAGGCGCTTCCACCTCGGCGTGGACCTGCGCATCGTGCGTGGCATCGTCCTGGACGTCGCTGCCGTGGACCTATCCGTCGATCCGGCGCTCGTCCGCTGTCGTGCTGCGGGGTACATGGCGGTTCCTCACGGTCCGTAGGGGTCGCAGAGCGGCCTCGGTGGGTGCGTCGGGGTGGGCGTGGGATCGGACGGACCGATCCGGGTCCCGTCACGAGCCGGCCGCGTCCAGGGTGTGCTCGATCACCTCGGCGTACTCCTCGGGGGTCGTGCCGAAGGCGAGCTCCCGGACGACCGCGCCCGTGTCATCGATCACGTAGGTGATGGCCGAGTGTGCGATCTCGTAGCTCCCGTCGGGGTCGGTGGGTTGCTCCACCTCGTAGCGGACACCGAGGTGGTCCGCGGCCTCGTCGAGGCCGCTGTCGTCGGGTGCGGTGAGCGCGAGGACCCCCTGGTCGAAGAACAGCCCCAGGTAGGCGCGCAACTCCTCCGGCCCGTCGCGGTCGGGGTCGAGGGTGACGAAGGCCACCTGTGTCCGAGCGGCGGCGTCGTCGCCGATGAGCTGTCGCGCCCGGCGCAGGTCGCCCATCGTCAACGGGCACATGTCGGGACAGGACAGGTAGCCGAAGTAGGCCAGGGTGACGTGACCGGCGGGTGGCACCAGATCGGTGGTGGGGGCCTGCCCCGGGTCCCCGTCGGCGTCCCCGTCGGCGCCCTCGTCGGCGCCCTCCCAGGCGTCGGGACCCTCGGCCCAGTGGTCCTCGAACGCCAGACCGTGCACCGTCGGACGGGGATCGCGCACGATCCCCGGCAGTTCCTGCGCCGGCCAGAGCACCGTGGCCGCCACTGCGGTGGCCGCTGCCAGGAGCAGCGCGAGCACGGCGAGCAACCCGCCGGTGGTCGCTCCGTCGTCGCTGTGGGAGCGGCGATCGGCGTGGGGTCGTCGGTGCACTGGCATGGTCGGTCGGGTCCCTCGGTGCAGGCGGGTGGCCGGGGTTGCTCGGTGCCTCGTGCGTTCTGGCGGCGGCGCCATGCCCGGTCGCTGGGCGCTGGGCGTGGGTCGTGGGGGCAGGGCGACGGGGTCGGGGGCGCAGGGGTGCGTCGCAGGTCACGGGGGCTCAGGGCCGCCAGTGTGCCCCGCTCGAACGACGACGTGGTACGTGCGGGTTGCACGTGCCGGCGCGCGCCGCTGTGCCCTGCGCGTCGGCTGGCTGCGGTCGCAGGGCTGCACTGACCTACCCTCGGTATCGGACGCGGCCAGCGGTCACGGCCGTACGCGAGGAGGGAGACCCGCGGATGTCCTGGGAGCAGCGCTACGAGGCGTGGCGGGCACGCTACGACGCGGCGTCGAAACGCCATGCGGACGACGAGGTCACCACGTTGTCGGGTATCCCCCTGGCGCCGGTGTACGGACCGCTGGACGTCGACCTCGATGTCGACCGGATCGGGTACCCCGGCCAGTACCCCTACACGCGGGGCGTGTATCCCTCGATGTATCGCACACGCCCGTGGACGATCCGGCAGTTCGCCGGTTTCGCCGATCCCGAGGAGACCAACCGGCGCTTCCACGATCTGGTGCGCGAGGGCCAGCACGGGCTGTCGGTGGCCTTCGACATGCCCACGCTCATGGGGCTCGACTCCGACGATCCGCGTGCGCTCGGTGAGGTCGGCCACTGCGGTGTCGCGATCGACACCGTCGCCGACATGGACCGGCTGTTCGACGGCCTGCCCCTTGGTGAGCTCACCACCTCGATGACCATCAACGCCCCCGCGGTGACGCTGTTCTGCATGTACGCCGTGGCCGCGGAGCGGCAGGGCTGGTCGCTGGCCGACCTCGGCGGGACCCTGCAGACCGACATCTTCAAGGAGTACATCGCGCAGAAGGAGTGGCTGTTCCCACCCGAGCCGCACCTGCGCCTGATCGGCGACCTGATCGAGTTCTGCACCGAGCACACGCCGCGCTACCACCCGGTGTCCATCTCCGGCTACCACATCCGCGAGGCCGGGTCGACGGCGGTGCAGGAGCTGGCCTACACCCTGGCCGACGGGTTCGCCTACGTGGAGCTCGGGATGTCACGCGGGCTGCAACCCGACGTCTTCGTGCCCCGCTTCAGCTTCTTCTTCGATGCCCACATCGACTTCTTCGAGGAGATCGCGAAGTTCCGTGCGGGGCGACGGATCTGGGCGCGCTGGCTCAAGGAGCGCTACGGCGC
>SKTN01000362.1 GCA_007117945.1 Nitriliruptoraceae bacterium
CTCGATGCCCACCAGCCGCGCACGGCCGCGGTCGGTGAGCTGGAAGAAGCCGCCGTAGGCCGCGTCGACGTGGAACCACACCTCCAGCTCCCGCGCGAGGGCGGCGAGCTGGCCGAGGGGGTCGATGGCGCCGGCGTTGGTGGTCCCCGCGGCGGCGACGACGGCGACGGGGACCAGGCCGTCGGCCAGGTCCTGCTTGATGGCGATCCGCACGGCCTCCGGGTCCAGCCGGAGCCCATCAGCGGAGGTGCACACCCGCACATGCTCGGGCTGCAGCCCCGCGATCCGTGCGGCCTTGCGCACCGAGGCGTGGGCGTGCTGGCCGACGTAGACGCACGCCGCGTCCGCCTGCGACGGTGCGTGGGCGTCGCGTGCCGCGACCAGGGCCGTGAGGTTGGCGGCCGAGCCACCCGACAGCAGCAACCCCTGGGCGGTATCGGGCAGCCCGAACAGCGCCGTCAACCAGCGCAGGACCCCCTGCTCGAGGGCGACGGCGGCGGGGTTGAAGCCGGCGAGCCCGGTGTAGCGGTTGGCGACCCCGGCGATCAGGTCGGCGACGGAGGCCGCGAGCAGGCCCGACCCGGGGATGTAGGCCAGCTCACCGGGTGCGGCGTTGTCCACCCCCGTTGCCAGCACCTCGCGGATCGTGCGCAGGGCCTGCTCGATCGTGGCGGGTGCGCCCTGCGGTCGGGCGGCCACGAGCTGCTGGGCGAGCACGTGACCGTCCCCGTGGCCGAGGACGTCACGGTCCGACCCACCGCCGGCCAGGCCCGCCACCAGTTCCCGTGCCGCGGCCAGGAGCGCGTCGGCCTCCTGCGGGGACGGGTCGAAGCCGTCCAGCGTCCAACCGCCGTCGGTACCGATGGGCACGACCCCCTCCTCCACGAGCTTCGTCCACGTCCGCCTGCCACCGCCACAGCGCCTCGCGCTGCCCGTCGGCACGCTACGACGGAGCTACAGAACGTCGCGTCTCATGGGGCGATTCCGCGACAGGTAGGGGTTGATGTGCGATGCTCATCGACGTTCCGATGCCCCAGCGCTTCTGTGAGGACAGGATGTCCAGCGAACTCGATCCGGTCGATCACGCCCTGCTCGCAGCCCTGCGCGACGACGGTCGACGCTCGGTCACGGGCCTGGCCGAGCACCTGCACCTCTCCCGCAGCGCCGTCCACGCCCGGCTCGACCGGCTGGAGGCCTCCGGTGTGCTCCGGGGGTTCGCGCCCGTGGTCGACCCCGCCAAGGTCGGCGGCAGCCTGGCGGCCTTCGTGCTGCTGTCGGCGGGGCCCGGAGCCCGGTTCGAGCTCGAGCCCCTGCGTGCCCAGCTCGAGGCGCTCCCCCACGTGGAGTACGCCGCCCTGGTCACGGGTGAGGCGGACGTGCTGCTGCTGGTGCGCGCCGACGATCTCGACCAGCTCCGTCGCTTCCTGCTGGAGGAGCTGCGCCGCGTGACGGGGCTACGCGGGACGCTCACCCTCCTGGTGCTCGACGAGGTGATCCGACGGCCCTTCCTGCTCCCCGGCGAGTGACGCCGGCAGCAGCACGCCGGGGTTGAGCCGCCCGGCGGGGTCGAGCGCGCCCTTGAGCGCACGCAGCACCGCGAGCTCCGCCGGACCGCGGACGCGGGCGACCCACCCCCGCTTCTGGACGCCCACCCCGTGCTCCCCGCAGGGTGAGCCGCCCGCGGCCACCACCGCGGTCAGCACGGCCTCCTCGACCCCCGCAACGGCGGCGGGGGGCACCCCCAGCACGTTGCAGTGCAGGTCCCCCACGCCGAGGTGGCCGAAGACCACCACCTCGGCGTCCGCGCCGCCCGCAGCGCGGACGATGCCGGGCAGGTCCTCGACGAAACCGGCGAGGGTGGCCAGGGGCAGCACCACGTCGAGCTTGACCGCCACCCCCCGCTCGGCGAGGCGCTCGGTGTGCCCCTCCCGGAGCGCCCACAGGGCGGCCCGGTCCCCCGCCTCGGCACCGATGACGGCATCGCGCACCCCGTCCACCTCGGCGGCCGCCGCGGCGACAGCGTCGGTGAGCGCGGCCGCCACCTGCGCGCCACCCGCGACCTCCACGAGCAGCGCGGCGGGGGGCGGATCGGTGAAGGGTGCGCGTACCCCCGGCGCACCGGTCACCAGCTCCAGGCCGGTGCGGGTGAGCAGTTCGCTGGCCTCCAGGGGGCCCACCGCCGCCGCGAGGACCCGCTGGACCTCCAGGGCGGCGGCCACGCGATCGGTGGCGATCAGGGCCACCGCCACGTGCGAGGGCGGCCGCACCAGGCGCAGGCGGGCGGAGGTGACCACCGCCAGGGTCCCCTCGCTGCCCACCAACAGCCCGCGCAGGTCGTAGCCGAGCCCCTCCGCCAGGGGCGGGTGCAGGCGGTCGAGCACCGTGCCGTCGGCGAGCACGGCCTCCAGGCCCAGCACCTGCGCCCGCGTGGTGCCGTGGCGCACCACCCCGAGCCCACCGGCGTCGGTGGCGATCGTGCCCCCGATCGTGGCCGTGTCCCGGGCCGCGAGGTCCACCCCGTAGGCCAGGCCCGCCGCACGGGCGTGGCGCTGGACGGCGGCCAGGGTCGCGCCCGCCCCCACCACGACCGCACCACCCCCCGACGGGTCCGCACCGGCGGCGGCCGTGCCGGTCCCGACCTCTACCGCACCGAGGTGGTCGAGCCGGGTCAGGGACAGCACCACCTCCCCCGCCCTCGGCACGCTGCCGCCCACCAGGCCGGTGTTGCCCCCCTGGGGCACGAGAGCCGCGTCGTGGGCGGCGCACACGGCCAGCACCCCGGCCACCTCGGTGCTGTCGGCGGGCCGGACCACGGCGCGGGCACGACCCCGCCACCGCCCCGTCCAGTCGACCTCATGGGGGGCCACCAGATCGGGGTCGGTACGCACCTGCCCGTGGCCGACCACCTCCCCGAGCGCGCGGAGCAGCGGGTCGTCGCTCGCCGGGCTGCTCACACCGTGAGCCGATCCACGGCGTCGTCCAGCAGGAACCACCCCCGGTCGGTGCACCGCAG
>SKTN01000111.1 GCA_007117945.1 Nitriliruptoraceae bacterium
TGTGCGGCACCCGGTGCTCGCGCAACTGGCCGTCAGCGACCTGGCCTTCCTGCGCGAGCGTGCCCGGGCCGTGGACGCCGAGCTGTGGATCTCCGGTGACACGCTCCACCTGCAGACCCGGACCCGTCGCGTCGCTGGGGAGGTGGAGCTGCGCTACGGCGCGGACCTGGCCCGGTTCGCGGTCCTGGCCGACCTGGCCCACCAGCGCACCACGGTGTCGGTGACCGGCTGGGACGTGGCCGCCAAGCAGCCCATCGAGCAGACCGCAGGTGCATCGGTCATCCAGGGCGAGCTGGACGGGGGCACCGGGGGCGCGAGCATCCTCGAGCGCGCCTTCGGTGCCCGCTGCGAGCGCATCGTCGACGCCACCCCGGTCGGTACCGAGGAGGCCCGCGCCCTCGCGCAGGCGCACTTCCGCGCCCGGGCCCGGCGGTTCCTGACCGGACGCGGCGAGGCGGAGGGCGACGCCCGCCTCCGGGTCGGCGGCACGGTGCTCCTGCGCGGCCTGTCCGCGCGCTGCAGCGGTCGCTACCACCTCACCGAGACCCACCACCGTTACGACACCGCCGTCGGGTACCGCACCGGTTTCCACGTCGAGCGCGCGGGGATCGGGGCTGGGCGATGAGCGGTGCAGCGCTGCGCACCAGCGCCGGGTCGGCCGGTGGCGTCGGCGCTGCCGCGGTGGCATCCAGCGGCGGTGTGGCCGACACGCGACGCTTCGGGGTGCACCCGGCGCTGGTGGCCGACGTCGTCGACCCCGAGGCCCAGGGGCGGGTCAGGGTGCGTCTGCCCTGGTCACCTGACCAGGGCGAGGGTGCCTACGAGGTCTGGGCGCGGCTGGCGACCCTGGCGGCCGGACCGGGGCACGGCAGCTGGTTCGTGCCCGACGTGGGTGACGAGGTACTGGTCGCCTTCGAGGGCGGGGACCCACGACGCCCCTTCGTCGTCGGTGCCCTGTGGAACGGGCAGGACGCCCCGCCGCGGGCGATGGACGGCGCGGGCACCAACGAGGTGAAGGTGCTCCGCTCGCGGGGCGGTGTCGCCGTCACCTGGGACGACAGCAGCGGCAGCGAACGCCTGGTGCTGGAGACCCCGGGCGGGCAGCGGATCGAGCTGAAGGACGGGCCGGGCAGGGTCACGGTGGAGGACGGCTCCGGGAACCGGGTCGTGTTCTCCACCGCCGGCATCCAGGTCACCGCGGCGGCGCAGGTCTCGGTGGAGGCCGCCACCGTGGAGATCACCGCCGGGATGGTCACGGTCAACGCAGGCATGTCGCGGTTCAGCGGCGTGGTGCAGGCGGACACCGTGATCACCAACTCCGTGGTGAGCGCGAGCTACACGCCCGGCGCGGGCAACATCTGGTGAGGGGGGCGACATGGTGACCGAGCGGATCGTGTGGCGGACCGCGCAGCCCCTGTGGGCGTCCGAGCCCTCGCCGGGCGCCCCGAGGGCCGCGGCCCCGGCGGTGCTGCGCTTCGCCGGTGATGACTTCATGGAGCAGTTGCACGGTGCCGTGGAGGGAGCCGGCGGCGGGCTGGCGCCCCTGGTCGCCGGCCGGGAGACCTGGCAGGACGAGGGGGCCGGGCTCGGCAGCGACCACGAGGCGGCGCCGAACGACCCCATCACCCTGTTCCAGCCCACCCACGGACGCTTCTACCTGGTCGCCGCCTCCCTGGTGTGCCGCCGGTACGGACACCCCGATCGCGCGATCGACACCGGGGACGACGAAGCGGTCAGCTTCGTGCTGCGCCGCCTGGACCCGGTGGGTGCCCTGGCCGATCCCGACGATCCGGACAGCTTCGGCGAGTGGGCCTGGACCGGGGACGCCTGGGTCCCCGCCGCGGACCACCACCTGGCCCTCGGTGAGGAGCAGCTGCCGCTGTTCGGCGTCCCCACCCGCTGTCAGCGCGGGCCCCGCCGTCTCCACGTCGGCCTGCTCCCCGCCTCCCGTCGTGAGCAGCTGGCGGCGGCACCCGAGACCCTGCGCTCGGACGAGGTGGTCGGCAGCGAGGATCCCGCGGCTCCCCTGGCCGACCTGCGGCTCGCCGCCCTCGAGCCGCTGGTCGCGGGGTTGCTCGGCCTCCGTGGGTTGCGCGCCACCGCCCCGTCGGATGCGGTGGGCTGGGCGCGCGAGTCGTTCTACTACCTGCTGGTCGACCTCGCCGACTGGTTGGTCGGCCACCTCGGTGACCCTGACGCCGCCCCGTCCCAGCAGCTACCGCCGGCAACGGGAGCCTTGGCGTGGCTCGCGACCCCCGCGAGCCAGCTGCCGGGTACCCCCAGCCAGCGCGCGGCGCTGCAGGCGGCCCGTGCACAGCAGGACGCGGCGCTGGAGGGGGACCCACCGGTGGTCGCCGGGATGTCGGCGAGCGCCCTGTCGGCGGCCGCGGAGGAGCTGCTGTTCCTGGACGAGGAGGAGACCGACGTCGAGGACCCGACCGGGGCACCGCTGTTCCTGGCGCTGCAGGCGGCGCTGCAGGCACGCGACGCCGTCGCGGTGACCGGCGTGGGCCCGGTGGTCACCACCACCCTCGCCGCGACCGCCCCCGCAGCACCGGCAGGGGAGCCGATGTACGCCGTGCGCTGCGTCTACTCCCGGCCCCACTGCCGCCCCGCCGAGCGGCAGCTGCTCAGCCCGCTGTCACGGCCCTTCCGGTTCGCCGCCTTCCACGAACCCGACGCCCCGGGACGTCCCGTGCGCATCCCCCTGCCGGTGGACACCAGCCCTGCCGGCCTGCGCCGGTTCCCGAAGAACGTGTCGGTGGTGCTGTCCACGGAGCTGCGCAAGCAGATGCAGCTGGTCAGCGAGGAGACCCTGCAGGACGGCTCGCTCAACGCGCCGCGACCGGTCGACTTCGGGCTGCTGTGCCAGCTCTCGATCCCGATCATCACGATCTGTGCCCTGATCCTGCTGATGATCATCGTGCAGCTGCTCAACATCGTGTTCTTCTGGGTCCCGCTGTTCAAGGTGTGTCTCCCCGTCAAGAAGGGGGGCTGAACGATGGACGCACA
>SKTN01000052.1 GCA_007117945.1 Nitriliruptoraceae bacterium
CGGAGCTCGGTTGCAGGGTGGCGGCGTCCACCACCTCGAGGTAGTCGAGGGTCACCTCGGCGGCGCGCAGCACCTCCAGGGACGCGGAGCGCACCACCTCGGGCAGCACCTCCCGACCTGCGGAGCGCGCCTGCTCGGCGGCGAGCACCCCCGCGCGCAGCGCGTGGGACAGTGCCAGCGCCCGCGCGCGGTCCCCGGGTTCGAGCCGACGGTTGCGGCTGGAACGGGCCAGGCCGTCCTCCTCCCGAACCGTCGGACCGGCGACGATCTCCACGGGGAGATCGAGGTCGACGACCAGCTGCCGGATGATCTGGAGCTGCTGGCGATCCTTGCGTCCGAACACCGCCAGGTCGGGGTCGGCGATGTGCAGCAGCTTGGTGACCACCGTGGCGACCCCGTCGAAGTGGCCGGGACGCGATGCGCCGCACAGGTGTGCGCCGAGGCGGGCGACGGACACCGTGGTCAGGGGGGGCTCGGGGTACAGCTCCTCGACGGGCGGGGCGAACACCACCAGGGGTGTGGTCAGCCCGAGGGCCTCGAGGGCCGCCTCGTCGCCGGTGAGGTCGCGGGGGTAGGCCGCGAGGTCGTCGGCCCGGTCGAACTGGGTCGGGTTGACGAAGATCGACACCACGACCAGGTCCCCGCGCTCCGCGGCGAGGCGCACCAGCGCGAGGTGGCCCTCGTGGAGCGCCCCCATGGTGGGTACGAAGGCGACGCGCAGCCCGGCCCCCCGTGTGGCCCGGACCCGGGCCCGCAGCGCGGCGATCGTGGTGATGCGCTCCACCTCACGGCTCCTCGGTCGGCCCGGTGGGGGACAGCACGGCCTCCAGGGCCGCGACCACCTCGGCGTCGAGCACCGGGCGGACGGGCTCCAGGGTGGCCGTCGCCAGGGCACGGTAGGCGGGCAGCAGCTCCGGCAGGTCCGCCGCGAGCTGCGCGAGATGCGCGGCGACGGTGCCGACGTCACCGCGCACGATCGGGCCCGTCAGGGCGGCGACCCCGTCCGTCGCGGCGTTGCGCACCGAGGCGGTGGCCAGGGGCGCCAGGAAGGCCTCGGGCCGCTCGACACGGGCGGCGAGCAGGAGCCGACGGGCCGTGACCACGGCGGCACCCACGGCGTTGGAGGCCACGGCCAGGGCCGCGTGGTAGGTGGTCCGACGGTCGTCGGCGACCTCGTAGGGGTCACCTCCGAGGTCCTCGACCAGCGACCGTGCCCAGCCGAGGTCGGCCGCCTGCGCCGTGACCCCCCACGCCACGCCCACCAGCAGCCCCGGGTCCCGGGCACCCCGGGGCACCGTCATCGCCGGGTGGCAGGCGGCGGTGCGGGCACCGGCCAGCCGGGCACGGTGCAGGACGTCGAGGCCACGGGCTCCGGCGAGGTGGACGACCCGCTGCCCCGGCTCCAGGGCGTCACCCAGCACGAGCTCATCCACCACCCCGGCGATGGCGTCGTCGGGCACGCACAGCAGGACGAGCTCCGCGCCCGCGACGGCGTCGCCTGCATCGGGGTACAGACGCACCCCCGCCACCGCGGCACCCACCGCCTCGCGGGCGGCGGTACTGCCCCCCGCGACGCTGGCCACGCGCCAGCCGGCACGGGACCCGGTGATGGCCAGCAGGGTGCCGACCCGACCCGGCCCCACCACGGCGACCCTCATCGGGGATCGCTGTCCGTGGCCCCGGGACGGCGGAAGCTCGGTGCCGGCCCCACCGGGCCCTCGGGGCGGGGCACCCGGCTGCCGGGGACGTCCTCGAGACGGACCTCGAGCTCGATGCCCTCCACGGGGGCGAGCGCCTGCAAGGCGGCGGTCAGGCGTTGGCCACCGGGCAGCACCCCGCCGGGCAGGACCTCGAGCAGCGGCACCAGCACGAAGGCCCGCTCGGTGATGCGCGGGTGCGGCAGGGTCAGCGCTTCGGTGTCCAGCACCGTGTCGCCGTGGAGCAGCAGGTCGATGTCGAGGGGGCGTGGACCCCAGCGGATCTCCCGCTCCCGGTCCCGTCCGAAGGCCGCCTCGACGAGCTGCAGCTCCGCGAGCAGGTCCACCGGGTCCAGGCTGGTCAGCCCCGTGACGACCAGGTTGAGGAAGTCGTCCTGGGGCACGGCCCGGGGGTCGGGCGGCGCCGGCCAGGGCGGGGTGCGGTACACCCCGGAGACCTCGTCGATCACCACACCATCGAGGTCGTCCAGGGCGTAGACCGCCGCGGTCAGGGTCTCCAGCGCGTCACCGACGTTGGCGCCGAGGCCTAGTGCGAACCGTGGTCGCGCGCCGGCGGTCACGAGCGCACCCGCCGCAGCGTCACCGAGACCTCCTCGGCGACCACCGGGACCGGCGCGGAGGGCTTGTGCACCGTGACCTCGGCGGCCTGAACCCGGGGGTCGCTCAGGCAGCGTGCCGCGATCCGCTCGGCCAGGGCCTCGATGAGGTCGCAGGGGGGTCCCGTGACCAGGTCGGCCACCTCGGCGGCGAGGGTGCCGTAGTCGACGGTGTCGGCGAGGTCGTCGGAGGCACCCGCCGCGGACAGGTCGACACCCAGGGCGACGTCGACCACGAAGCGCTGCCCGTAGGTGCGCTCGTGCTCCAGCACGCCGTGGTAGCCGAAGGCCTCGATACCGGTGATGGTGATGCGGTCCACGTCTGCTCCGCTCAAGGCGTCGGGGTGGCTGACAGGTCGGGGTGGGCGATGGCGTGGGCGACACGCACGGCCCGCGAGGTCGCCGCGACGTCGTGGACGCGCAGGATGCGGGCTCCCTCGGCGACGGCCAGGGCCGCCACGGCCAGGGAGCCCTCCAACCGCTGCTCGGCCGGGGCATCCCCCGTGAGCTGACCGATGAAGCGCTTCCGGGAGGCACCGATGAGCACCGGGCGTCCGAAGGCGGTGAAGGTCGCGAGTCCGTGCAGCAGGGCCAGGTTGTGCTCCAGGCGCTTGCCGAACCCGATGCCGGGATCCAGCACGACCCGCTGCAGGGTGATCCCCCGCTCCACCACCGCCTCGAGA
>SKTN01000387.1 GCA_007117945.1 Nitriliruptoraceae bacterium
ATGGCATCAGCGTCGAGGACCTGGCGCTCGCGACCATCGTGCTCTACCTCATGGTGGCGACGGTGCTCGTCTTCATCATGCACGCCGGGTTCGCGATGCTGGAGGCGGGGTTCACCCGCTCGAAGAACACCGCGAACATCATCGGCAAGAACCTGATGACGATCTCGCTCGGGATCCTCGTCTACTACGCCATCGGTTGGGGGCTGATGTACGGCGAGCAGGTCGCGAGCCTGTTCGGCACGGACAACTTCTTCCTGATCGGTGATACCTACGATCCCGACGGCACCCTGGAGATCGACTTCGCCTTCCAGGCGATGTTCGCGGCCACCGCGGCCACGATCGTCTCCGGTGCGGTCGCGGAGCGCATGAAGTTCGGCGCCTACGTGGCTGTCGCGGTCGTCATGACCGGCCTGATCTATCCCATCGTCGGCGCCTGGACGTGGGGCGGCGGCTGGATCGACCAGCTCGGCTTCGCCGACTTCGCCGGCTCCACGATCGTCCACCTGACCGGTGGCGTCGCGGGCCTGGTGGGCGCCGCCTTCCTCGGCCCCCGCATCGGCAAGTTCGACCCCAAGACCGGCAAGGCACGCGGCATCCCCGGCCACTCCATCGCGCTGGGCGCACTGGGGACCCTGCTGCTGTTCTTCGGCTGGTTCGGCTTCAACGGGGGCTCGGTGCTGGAGCTCGACGGCGAGCTGATCGGGTTCGTGATCGTCACCACCGCCCTGGCCGGCTCCGCCGGTGGTGCCGCGGCCGGGATCTTCACCCGCCTGAAGAACGGCAAGTGGGACGTGGCCATGACCGCCAACGGCATCCTCGCCGGGCTGGTGGGTATCACCGCCGGTGCCGACGCGGTGTCGTTCAACATGGCCGCGCTGGTCGGCATCCTGGCCGGAGTCCTGGTCGCCCTCTCCGTGCAGATGTTCGACGCGCTGAAGATCGACGACCCCGTCGGAGCGGTCAGCGTCCACGGCACCTGCGGCATCCTCGGCACCCTGTGGGTCGGGCTCGCGGCCACCGACGGCGGTCTGTTCTTCGGTGGTGGTGCGGAGCTGCTCATCTCCCAGATCATCGGTATCGCCGGTGTCGTCGCGTGGGTCGGTGTCGCCTCGGCCATCCTGTTCGGCGTGCTCAAGGCCATGGGCCAGCTGCGCGTCTCCGAGGAGGAGGAGATCGAGGGGCTCGACGTCCACGAGCACGGTGTGGCCGGCTACCCGGAGCTCGCCCGCAGCTGAGCGGGACGGCGCGACGTGACGGTGGGGGTCGAGGGTCCGCAAGGGGCCCCGGCCCCCACCGTCGCCGTCACACCCCGGAGATGGTCGGCCCGCCGCGCCGGTGCTCAGCGTGCGCCGGTGGGCACCGGCCCCGGGTTCGCGGCGCGTTCCCGACGCGCCCAGTACCGCTGGACCCAGGGTGGACGCCGGTCCACCGGTGGGTCCTGGAGCAGCGCCGTGCGCCAGCGCTCGCGCAGTTGGGCGAGGTGTGCGACGGCCTCCTCGCCGTCGAGGGCGTGCTCGAGCACGGCCTGCTCCATCGGTGCGCGCTCCGCGGCCAGCCGCGGCAGCCAGCGCCCCGGATCGCGGATCGCCTGTCGGTGGACCGCTTCGTGGCGCCACCACCAGCTCCCAGGGTCCTCAACGGCGGTGGGAGCGGAACCGAGGGGCAGCGGATGGTCGATCTCGACGGGCAGGAACGCCGAGGTACAGGGTGCGGCGGTGGCCGTGGCCAGGTGACGGTCACCGCCCTCCGACAGCTCGCTGACCCACGACGCGGTGGTCTGGGTCGCGGCGAGCAGGCCCCCGGGGTGGGCGCAGGGTGCGGCCAGGGCCCCGTTGAGGGGGTGGTAGCGCGGGGCGGTGCGGCCCGCACCGTGGTCGCGGAGCACCGCGATGAGACCGGCCAGGTCACCGGCCCGCGTCGCACCCTCGGTGGTGCGCTGCCGGCGCACCCGGCAGGCCGCCACCCGGCCGCGCAGCCGGTCGGCATAGGGCTCGGCGAACCCGGGGATCGTCAGCCCGTTGGAGATGCTGCGCACACCTGCACCCACCACCTCGACGGCCCACCGGCTCCCCGCCGTCTCCAGCACGTAGGCGCCGCCGCGGTCGGCGACCAGGAAGCTCGAGTCGTAGCTGAAGCCCGGGTCCTCCCAGCCGCAGCGGCCTCCCTGCCCGTGGCGTTCGAGCAGGGCCACGATGGTGTCGACGGCCTCCTCGGCGTCGCGTGCACGCTCCAGTGCCAGCCGCAGCAGGTCCATCCCCGTCAGGCCCGTGGACGGGCGTGGCTCGGTGGTGAACACCGCCTCGTTGCCGATCGTGACCCCGTGCTCGTTGGTGCCCATCTCCGCGCCCCACATCCAGAAGGGCCGCGACAGCAGCACCGCGTGGGTGTGGCTGACCTGGGGCACGCTCAGGTGGGTGCAGCGCAGCGGGGTTCCCGGTGCGTGGTCGCCGGCGGGGTGCCACTCGAGCAGTTGCGCCTCGTTGGCGTCACGGTCGGAGTTCTTCGCGAACCGCACGGCATCGCGGGCCACCACCACCACGGTGTCGCACACCCCGGACCTCCCGCCGTCCTCCGGCGACCCTACCGTCGCCCGGACCGGCACTACGCTGCCGGCACCGTCACCCCCCCGGTCCCGGGCGGACCCCCCTCCCGTCGGCCAGCACCGGGGGCGATGCGAGGATGAGGCTCATGGACAAGCAGCAGGAGTACGTGCTCCGCACCGTCGAGGAGCGCGACGTCCGGTTCATCCGGCTGTGGTTCACCGACGTGCTCGGGTTCCTCAAGAGCGTCGCGATCACCGCTGCGGAGCTCGAGAACGCCTTCAGCGAGGGCATGGGCTTCGACGGTTCCTCGATCGACGGCTTCGCGCGGGTCCAGGAGGCCGACATGGTCCTGGTCCCCGACGCCTCGACCTTCCAGGTGCTGCCCTGGCGGCCCGAGTCCCAGGGTGTGGCCCGGATGTTCTGCGACATCCTCACCCCCGACGGCCAGCCCTTCGCCGCCGACCCCCGGCTGGTCCTCAAGCGCCAGCTCGAGCGTGCCGCGGAGATGGGCTTCACCTTCTACGTCCACCCGGAGATGGAGTTCTTCCTCTTCGCCGGTCCGAACGACCCGACCCCGCTGGACAACGGCTCCTACTTCGACATGACGCCGCTGGACGTGCAGCAGGACTTCCGCCGCCAGACCATCAACACCCTGGAGCGGATGGGCATCAGCGTGGAGTTCTCCCACCACGAGGTCGCGCCCTCCCAGCACGAGATCGACCTGCGCTACGCCGACGCCCTGACCATGGCCGACAACGTCATGACCTTCCGGCTGGTGGTCAAGGAGACCGCTCTGCAGCGCGGCATCTACGCCTCCTTCATGCCCAAGCCCATGGAGGGCCAGTGGGGCAGCGCCATGCACCTGCACCTGTCGCTGTTCGAGGGGGACACCAACGCCTTCCACGACCCCAGCGACCCCTACCTGCTCTCGCCCCTGGCGCGCTCCTTCACCGCGGGCCTGCTGCGCCACGCCCGCGAGATCACCGCGGTCACCAACCAGTGGGTCAACTCCTACAAGCGGCTCAGCGCGCGGCTGCACGGACCCCTGCCCTCGGGCGAGGCGCCGGTGTTCACCACCTGGGGCCACTCCAACCGTTCCGCCCTGATCCGGATACCGATGCACAAGCCGCGCAAGGGTGCCTCCAGCCGGATCGAGTACCGCGCCCCCGATCCGGCCTGCAACCCCTACCTCGCCTTCGCTCTGCTGCTGTCGGCAGGACTGAAGGGCATCGAGGAGGGCTACGAGCTGCCCGACGAGAGCGAGGACAACAGCTTCGAGCTCACCGACGCCGAACGGGCCGCGGAGGGCATCGACCGGCTGCCCTCCAGCCTCGGTGAGGCACTGAGCGTCATGGAGTCCTCGGAGCTGGTGGCCGAGACCCTGGGTGAGCACCTGTTCAGCCACTTCCTCGCCAACAAGCGCGCGGAGTGGGACGAGTACGCGGCGCACGTTACGGACTTCGAGCTCTCGCGCTACCTCCCCCTGCTCTGATCGCGTCGTGAGCGAGGACCGGAACCGTCGCCTGCGTGCGCGCCTGGCCCGGGCGGGCCTGGCGGCGGACGCCGCGATCCAGGACCTGACCGAGGCCGAGCTCCTCGTGGACGACGAGGTCGACGAGGGCCTGTTGCTCGTGCTGTCCGAGGCTGCGGACCCCGACGACGCCCTGCGGTCGGTGGCCACCCTGGCGCGGACCGACCGGCCCCTCTACGAGCGGGTCCGCGGCAACGCCGACTGGTTGCAGCGGGTGGTGTCGGTGGCCGGCGCATCACGGCCCCTGGGGGATCTCCTCGGGCGCTACTCCGACGCCGTGGAGGCGCTCAGGACCCTCGACCGTGTCGAGGTCGACTTCACCGCACAGGCGGTGGCAGAGGCCGTGGCCGCCAGTGACGACCCCGCGGAGCAGGCCGCCGGGATCGCCGCGATCCGCCGGCGTGCCACCGCCGATCTCGCCGGACGTGACCTCACCGGCCACGCCAGTCTCGATGAGGTGGGCGACGAGCTCGCACGGTTGGCCGAGGGCGTGCTCACCGGTGCGCTCCAGGCGGTCCACGCGGCCGTGGCCGGCGACGACCCGGCGGCCCGGATCGCGGTGATCGGGATGGGCAAGCTCGGCGGAAGCGAGCTCAACTACGTCTCCGACGTCGACGTGGTGTTCGTCCACGAGCCCCTCGACGGCGTCGAGGAGGAGCGTGCCAACCAGCAGACACGCGAGGTGCTCACGCGCCTGTTGGAGCTGCTCAACGCCTCCACCACCATGGGGCGGGCCTACGACGTCGACCCGACCCTGCGCCCCGAGGGCCGTTCCGGTGCCCTGTCCCGCACCGTCGCCAGCTTCGAGGCCTACTGGGAGCGGTGGGCCAAGACCTGGGAGTTCCAGGCGCTGCTCAAGGCCCGGCCCGTGGCCGGTGACCTCGACCTCGGTGCCCGGTTGCTCGCCGCCGCGGAGCCCTACGTGTGGCCCGAGCAGCTCGACCCCGAGGTCGTGGCCGAGATCCGCCGGATGAAGGGCCGTATCGAGGCCAAGCCCGAGGTCCGCCGCCACGGCGAGCGGCAGCTCAAGCTCGGCCCCGGGGGCATCCGCGACATCGAGTTCACCGTGCAGTTGCTGCAGTTGGTGCACGGACGCGGTGACCGCTCCCTGCGCTGCACGGGCACCCTGCCGACGCTGGAGGCCCTGGCCGCCAACGGCTACGTCGACGAGGACGACGCCGCGGCCTTCGCGGACGCCTACCGGCAGCTGCGCACCGTCGAGCACCGGCTCCAGCTGGCCCACGAGCGTCGTACCCACACCATCCCCGCCGACGAACGGCGCCAGGAGTGGCTGGCGCGCACCCTGGGCTACCGGGCCGAGGGGCAGGTGTCGGCCAGGGAACCCTTCCTGGCCGAGCTGAGCCGTGTCCAGGGCCAGGTCTCCGACCTCCACGCCCGGCTGTTCTACCGCCCGCTGCTCGAGGTGTACGCCACCGTGCCCGCCCGGGCCGCCGGGGTGAGCGTGCCGGGTGAGATCAGCGCCATGGGCGAGGCCGCGGCCGTCGAGCGGTTGCGGCTGCTCGGCTTCCGTGACGGGGCTGCGGCGCTGAAGGACATCGGTGCCATCACCGGGGGGGTGACACGCCTGGCCCGGACCGTGCGCGCCGTGCTGCCCGCGGTGCTGCAGGTCCTACAGGACACCCCCGATCCCGACGCGGGACTGACCGCCTTCCGCCGGCTGGTCGAGGCCCAGGGCGCCTCCTCGGAGCTGCTGGCCTACCTCAGGGACCATCCCGACGCGGCCGACCTGGTCGGCCGAGTGCTCGGGACCAGCCAGGTGGCGGGGGAGCTGCTGGTCAGCCAGCCCCAGGGGGTGGACTGGCTGAAGGATCCACGGGTGCGTGAGCAGCCCCGCAGCCGCGATGAGCTGGTCAGGCTGGCGGTGGGACGGCTGCACTGGCAGGACACCACCGCGGCGCTCCGCCGTTTCAAGCGGCACGAGCTGCTGCGGATCGTGCTCAGGGACCTCTCGGGTGGCACCACCGTCGGGGGCGTGGGTGAGGAGCTGACCGCCCTGGGCGAGGCCTGCCTGACCGGGGCGCTGCGCGATGAGCTGCGGCGCCAGGCCCGTGATCGGGGGCTGTCCGGCCCCGACGAGCTGCCCGTCAGCCTCGCTGTGATCGGGATGGGCAAGCTCGGTGGCCGGGAGCTGCACTACGTCTCCGACCTCGACGTGCTCTTCGTCCACGAGGCCGTGGACGGCGCCGACGAGCGCGAGGCCACGCGACTGGCCCTGGAGATCGCGGGCAACGTGATGCGCTCGCTGTCGACGATCACCTCGGAGGGCACGGCCTTCGTGGTCGACGCCGACCTGCGCCCCGAGGGGCGCAACGGCCCCCTGTCGCGCTCCTTCGCCTCCTACACCGCGTACTGGGAGCGGTGGGCCGAGCCCTGGGAACACCAGTCCCTGCTGCGTGCCCGCCACGTCGCGGGGGACCGCGACCTGGGCAACCGCCTGGTCGCAGCCGCGCAGGTCCACGCCTACCCCGAGGACCCCAGCGACGTGGCGGTGCCGATGCGCCGGATGAAGGCACGGTTGGAGAAGGAGCGCATCCCCCGGCGCGTGTCGCCCGAGCGCCACCTCAAGCTCGGCCCCGGGGGGCTGTCCGACGTGGAGTGGACCGTGCAGCTGGTCCTCCAGCAGCACGGTGGGGCCCAGCCGTCGTTGCGCACGCCGTCGACGATGGCCGGGATCGACCTGCTCCAGGACGCCAGCCTGCTGGACCACCGGGACGCCGACTGGCTGCGTGACGGCTACCGGTTCCTCTCGGAGCTGCGCAACCGCCTCTACCTGCGCCGACACCGCGACGTGGACGTGCTGCCCTCCTCGCAGCTGCAGCTGGAGACCCTGGCGCGCGCGATGGGGTACGGACGGGGAGGGTGGCAGGAGCTCGAGGAGGAGCGGCGTCGCTACGCCCGACGGGTCCGTGCGGTGTGCGAGCGGGTGTTCTACGACGGGCTGTGAGCCGTGTCGTGCGGTGGGCGCGGTGTGGGCTCCAGCGCCCGCGCGCTCTACGCTGCCCGCCGGAGGTGCTGTCTGGTGTGGCGCGAAGGCTACGTGCGTGGTGGTGAGACCCGGTTCTACGTGCGCGCCCTGGGGTCGCCCTCGTGGCGTGAACCCACGCCCACGCTGACCGAGGCGCCCCCGGGACCCGCCGGTGCGGGCGGCGAGGACGCTCCCGGGGACGACCTCGCGCTCCTGCTCCACGGCTGGCCCCAGGACGGCTCGTCCTGGGAGGCGGTGGCGCAGCAGTTGGCCGCCGCCGGCTACCGCGTGGTGTGCCCCGACCTGAAGGGGTTCGGGCGCTCGGACGCGCCCCGGAGCGGCTACGACCCCGCGACCCTGGCCGACGAGACCGCCCAGCTGATCCGCAACCTCCACGCCCGCAAGGCGCTGCTGGTGGGCCACGACTGGGGCGGTGCAATCGCCCTGGCGACCGCCTTCCGTCATCCGGGACGCGTGCGGGCCCTGGTCGTGGCGTCCTCGCCCTTCCGCCAGCTCGACCTGACCGTGTCCTGGCACGTCCCCCTGTTCAACCTCCCCGTGCTGCCGCAGCTGGCCTTCCGCGTGGCCGGTCGTCCCCTGACCCGCGCCGCGATCCGCTACTCGGCCGTGGTCCAGACGCCCTTCGACGCTGCCGCCATGGACCGGTACGCCGACGCGGTCACCGTGGCGCCCAGCGCCTGGCTGGAGTACTACCGGACCCTGTCGCGCAAGGCCCTGGTGGACTGGGGGGTGCGCAAGGTGCGCCGCCGGGTGCCCCTCCTGCGCCAGCCCGCCGAGCCCCACCGCCTGCGGGTCCCGGCCATCGTGATCTGGGGCGAGGAGGACCGTGTCACCCCCTTCCACCTCGCCGGTCGGGTCGCCCATGACCTCGACGCGGAGCTCATCGCGCTGCCGGGCGTCGGCCACCTCGTCCATGAGGAGGCACCCGACGCCGTGGCCAGGGCGGTGCTGGACCTCGCGGGGCCCGGTCCCCTGGCGGTGGAGGGCAGCACCGGGTCACCGGGGGACGCGTGAGCCCGGAGGATCCGGCCGGGGTGGTGTTCGACTGCGACGGGACCCTGGCCGACACCGAGCCGATCTCCGACGCCGCATGGGCGGACGTGCTGGGCGACCTCGGGTACGTGCCCACCGACGAGGACCGCCGTGCCACCGTGGGACGGCCCTATCCCGTGACCTTCGCCCACTTCGCCACCCGCGTGCCACTGGGGGATCCGGCGGCCTTCCGTGGACGCCTGCGCGCGCGGTTCCTGGCGCGTTTCGACGCCGATCTGACCCTCTTCGACGACGCCGTCGGGGTGCTGCGTGAGCTGGTGGCCGCCGGCGTCCCCGTCGCGGTGGCCTCCTCGTCCAGCCATGCCCACGTCGACCGTGTCCTGGCACGTGCCGGTGTCGCGGAGCTGGTCGGCGCCGTGATCGGCGCCGACGACGTGACACGGCACAAGCCCCAGCCGGAGCCCTACCTCAGCGCGGCCACGGCCCTCGGTGTGCCGCCACGGCGGTGCGCAGCGGTGGAGGACACCGACGTCGGGGTGGCCAGCGCCCGCGCGGCCGGGATGTTCACCGTTGCCGTCCTCCGGGGCCACCTGCCCCCAGCCGATCTCGCCCACGCGCACCGGGTGGTCGAGCGGCTGACCCGGGCCGACCTCTCGCCCGGACCCCGGAGAGGGTGAGCGGCCCCGACGGCGCCCGGTTCAGCGCAGGTGCTGCGCGGCGAAGGCGAGCTCCTCACGGACCCGGTGGGAGCCGCCACCACCGTGCTCGTCGAAGGGGTAGGCCAGGGTGCGCACCTGCCCCCCGTGGTGGTTGGCGACGGCGTAGACGGTCGAGGGGGGGCAGACCGCGTCGGCGAGGCCCGTCGCGAGCAACGTCGGCGCGGTGCTGCGCCGCGCGTGGTTGACCACGTCGAGGTAGGACAGGGTCGTGAACACCTGCTCGAGGTGGTCGGGATGGGCGCGGCAGTAGGTGGCGATCTCCGCGTAGGGATCCTCGTCGGTGACGTCCACGGCCCTGCGGATGTGGGCGAGGAACGGCACGGCCGCCATGACGGCCTGCACGCGGCTGTCGAGGGAGCCGGCCGCAAGGGCGAGCCCACCTCCCTGGCTGACACCGGCGGTCGCGACCCGGCTGTCGTCCACCTCCGGCAGGGCCCGTGCCACCTCGACGGCGCGGGCGGCGTCGATGAACAGCCGGGTCAGGTAGGCGGTGTCGGGGTCGAGGATGCCGCGGGTCAGGAACCCGGGGCTCGCGGGCGCACCGGTGTCCTGGGGGTCCGCGGTGACACCCGCCGTGGAACTCGAGCCCTGCCCGCGGCTGTCCATGATCAGGTGCGCGTAGCCGGCGGAGGACCACACCAGGCGGTCGTGGGGCAGACCCCGGCCGCCGCTGTAGCTGGCGAACTCCACGACCGCGGGCAGCGGCCCGTCCCGGTGGGCGGGCAGGAGCAGCCAGGCGGCGATCGGGCTGCCGCCGTAGCCCGGGAAGCGCAGGTCGAACACCTCGACCGTGCGCAGGCCGGCGTCGACCGGGTTGCGCACGACCTCGGGAGGATGGGCGCGGGCGGCGGTGAGCTGGCGCTGCCAGAAGGCGTCGAAGTCGGGCGGTTCGGCGACCTCGGGTCGGTAGCGCTCGAGTTCATCGAGGGGGAGATCGACCAGCAACGGTGTGCTCCTGTGGTCCTGGGGGCCCGCTGTGGCTGGGCCCCGTGCTGTCGCGGTCCCGGACGGTGGCGACGGGGTCAGCTGGCAACGCGGTCCTTGCCATCGTGCTTGGCCTGGTACAGCGAGTGGTCCGCCGCGGCCAGCAGGTGCGCCACATCGGTGGCGTGGGCGGCGCTCGCCACCCCGATGCTGACGGTGACCACCAGGTCCGGGTGCAGCTGCTGCCAGTCGACGTCGCGGATGCGCTCGCACAGCTGCTGTGCGGCCTGCACGGCGTCGGACAGGCGCGTGTCGGGGAAGGCCACGGCGAACTCCTCCCCGCCGTAGCGCGCCGTCAGGTCGCTCGCCCGGGTGTGGTCGCGCAGTACCCCCGCGGTGCGTCGCAGCACCTCGTCCCCGAGCTGGTGACCGAAGCGGTCGTTGACGCGTTTGAAGTCGTCGAGGTCGAGCAGGGCCAGGCTGAGCTCCTGGCCGTCACGGCGCGCGCTGCAGAAGGCATCCTGGAGGTCGCGGTCGAGGGCACGGCGGTTGGCCAACCCCGTCAGGCCGTCGGTGACGCTCTCCTGTTCCGCACGCGCGAGCCGGTAGGCGATCTGCAGCGCCTCGAGGCGCTCGGTGGAGCGTTCGTCGAAGCGGCGTTGTTCCGTGCGGTGGTAGCGGCGGAACCACACCAGGGCCCCGGCGTGGTCGCCGAAGGCCTCGTAGACCTCCGAGAGCGCCAGGCAGGCCTCGGCCAGCTCCGTTGCGGTCCCGAGCCGTTCGGCCTCCACCGCGGCGAGGTGCAGCAGCTCCAGGGCCTCCTCGCTGCGTTGCTGGCGTGCCCGCACCCGCCCGAGGAAGGTGGCGGTCTCGCACCATCCCTGGGTGTCGCTGAGCGCCCGCTTCAGCTCGAGGGCCTCCTGGAAGTACCCCGCGGCGACCTCCAGGTCGTCGCGGGCCTGGTGGACGATGCCGACGTTGGTGAGCGCCATCGCCCACCCACGATGGTTGCCGAGCTCCTCCCAGATCACGCGGGCCCGGTGCAGCATCGCCAGGCCGTCGTCGTAGCGGCGTTGGTCGGTCAGCACCTTGCCGAGGTTGTTGTGGCAGGCGGCGAGACCGTCGCGGTCGCCGAGCACCTCGCGTCGAGCCAGGGCGCTGCGGTAGGCGCGCTCGGCCTCGATGAGGTCACCCTGGTGGTAGGCGACGATGCCGAGGTTGTTCTCCACATCCGAGCGTCCCTGCTCGTCGCCCAGCGCGTCGTGGAGTTCCAGGGCTGCCAGCAGTCGGGCCACCGCCTCGTCGGGCTGACCGAGGTAGATGTGGATCGTGCCGAGGTCCTGCAGGGTCGCTGCCCGCGCGGACGCGGAGGAGTCCGGCAGCAGCTCCAGGGCGTCGGTGAGCAGGCGCAGCGCCTCCCCGTACTCGCTCACACGCCAGCGGCAGGAGCCCTCGAGGAGCAGGACGCGGCCACGGTGGTCCGCGCTCGCGCGGCGATCCGCC
>SKTN01000382.1 GCA_007117945.1 Nitriliruptoraceae bacterium
CGGAGGGCGGGGACGGGGACGGCGAGGCGCCTGCGACGCACGAGGAGACCGCCGAGGGCGGGATCGCGGACGGCGGGGCCGAGGGGCGTGCGGACGGCGGAGCCGGTGACGATGACCTCGCAGGGCCGGACGACGACCCGACCGACGGTGGTCGCTGACCACGGCGCGCGAACGCCGGGTCCAGCCTGCGCCTTCCGGGGTCACGCAGCCACGGCCGTTGCGGTACCGCCCTGGTCGTTGCCTGGGACCACGCCCAGGCAACGACCACACGACCGGCTGGCGGTGGGGCTGCGGGGCAGCACGGGGCAGCCGGCGGAGCAGCCGCCGAGCAGCGCGGGGCAACGCGGCAGCAACCGGCGCGCTGCGCCCGGGGACGGCCTCAGCCCTCGGTGATCTCCACGGTCTCGATCACGACGTCCTCGTGGGGCTTGTCGCCCGGCCCGGTGGGCGTCGCCGCGATCGTGTCGACGACCTCCTGGCCCGCGGTGGTCCGGCCGAAGACCGCGTAGGCGGGGGGCAGCGGGGCGTCGACGTGGGTGATGAAGAACTGCGAGCCGTTGGTGTTCGGGCCGGCGTTGGCCATCGCCAGCGTCCCGCGGTCGTAGCCGCGGGACTGGGCGGCCTCGAGCTCGTCCCGGAACTTGTAGCCCGGACCGCCCGTACCGGTCCCGGTGGGGTCGCCCCCCTGGATCATGAACCCGGAGATCACCCGGTGGAAGATGACGCCGTCGTAGAACCCCTCACGGGCGAGGAACACGAAGTTGTTCACCGTCATCGGGGACTCGCTGGCGAACAGCTCCACCTCGATGTCGCCCTTGTTCGTCCTGATCGTCGCGGCGTAGGACGCGGCGGTGTCGATCGTCAGGCTGGGCGGGGAGTTCCACTGCTGGGCCACGGAGGGTCCTTCCTGGCAGGCGTCATCGGGGAGGCCGGCAGCCGCCCCGTCGGGGGGGCTGCGTCGGCTGGTCGGGGGGAGGCTAACCGTGCGGCGTGGCTGCGTCGCGCGCCGCGCCATCGGGGAGCATCAGCCCACCTCGACGGTCACACCACGGATCACCACGGGCTCGTAGGGCCGCTCGGGGGTGTCGCTGGCGACCTGCGTCGGTGAGGCCGCGATGTCGTCGACCACGTCCATGCCGTCGATCACCGTGCCGAGGACGGTGTAGAGCGGCGGGAGCGGGGTGTCGTCCCAGACGATGAAGAACTGGGAGCCCACGGTGTCGGGGCCGGAGTTGGCCATCGCCACGGTGCCGCGCTCGTAACCCCCGGGGATCAGCTCCCTGAGGTCGTCGTCGGTGGGCTCGGCGGGCAGGCCGAGGTCCTCGGGCTCGACGCCGGCCTCGAGCAGCTCGTCGAGCTCGGCCCGCAGCTCCGCCACGAAGGAGTCGGCGACCCGCTCCCCCATGGCTTCGGCGCCATCGAGCTCGTCCTCGAGCTGGAAACCGGGGAAGGCCGGCTCCTCGGCGCCGGCGGCGGTGCAGTCCTCACGGCCGCAGCCGGTGCCCGCGGGGTCACCTCCCTGGATCACCTGGGGCTGGTCGGTGATGCGGTGGAAGATCACCCCGTCGTAGTAGCCGTCCTCAGCGAGGTTGACGAAGCTGTTGACGGTGGTGGGGGCGTCCTCGGCGGCCAACTCGATCACGATGTCACCACAGGTGGTGGACAGCGTGGCGACGTGGCGCTGCTCGGCGTCGATGGTGACCTCGAAGGGCTCGTCGTAGAGCGCCGCATCCGCCTCCGGGACGTCGTCGGGGGTCTCACCGCAGGGGCCGACGGTCTCCTCGGGCTCCTCCGGAGCGGCGAAGGGGTCGTCCTCCTCGAGCGCCTGGTCGTCGATCTCCGGCGCCGGCGACTGCGCACCCCCGCCGATCAGGCCCGTGAGGGCGGCACCGAGCACCGACAGGAACATCAGCGCGGCCATGAGGAAGATGATCTTGCGGTTGCGGGCGGTGCGCCGGTCGAACTTCGACGCGCTGCGGTTGCCGCCGCTACCCGGCTTCTTGGATGTGGACGCCACGGGGGACCTCGACGGGACGGGAGCTCCTGACGGGGAGCTGGTGGTGGGCAACTGGTGGTGGGCGGCTGCTCGCCCGACGCTGGGGCGGTGCTGGGGCGGGGCTGTGCAGGGGGCCGTGCTGACGCGGGGGGCACGGCGGGAGGCACCGGGAGCGGGGACACGGGCGGTGACGAGGGTGCCCACCACCACGCCGAGGTGCCACCTGGACCGGCCCCGGGTCGGTGCCGGTGCCGACCGCCGCAGCGACGCACCGAGCGACGGGCAGGGTGCGGGCACGGCACCGGCGCGCGGACGGTAGCGCGAGACGGCGCGACCCCGGCGCGCGGCTGTTCAGGCTATCCGGCCCCGGCGGGAGGCGATCCGCCAGCAGTGCAGGTGCCAGTGGCGTCGGTCCTGGGCGAGCTCCTCGGGCCACGCCACGACGTGACCGGCCCCGGGTGGGATGTCGCCGTGGCAGGCCGGGCACAGGTACGCCTTGCGGGCCTGGAACCCGGGGACGCGCCTGACCACGTACCCCGCGAGGTGCGGCAGGGGGGGGTCGGAGCCCTCCCATGGATCCACGTGCTGCCTCGCATCGGGTCGACGTCGGTGGCGTCCACACCCCGACGCACGGCCCGTGGGGCCACCGGCACCCAGGGTGCCGGCGCGCGGCGGGTGCGCAGGTCAGCGGGTGACCGGGCCGCCCGGTGACCGGGCCGTCGGGTGCTCGGGTGCTGCGGGTGACCGACCGCCCGGGCTGCGCACCACCCGGGGCGGCGCCCGGAACCCGCCGGGTTCAGGTGTAGACGTAGAACCCCCGACCGGCCTTGCGACCGAGGAACCCGGCCTCCACCAGGTGGCGGAGCAGCTCGGCCGGCTCGAGGGAGGGTTGACGGTACTCCTCCTCGAGCCGCTCCAGGATCGCCAGGGTCACATCGAGGCCCACCACGTCCATCAGCTCGAAGGGACCCATCGGGTACCCGCAGCCGAGCTTCATCGCCGTGTCGATCTCCTCCGCCGTCGCGTAGTGGGAGTCGAGCATCTTCACCGCGTCGTTGAGGTAGGGGAACAGCAGGGTGTTGACGATGAAGCCCGCGCGGTCGCCGCACAGCACGCCGGTCCTGCCCACCCGCGCCACGAAGGCGCGCCCCAGTGCCGTGACGGCGTCATCGGTGCGCACGGTGGTGACCACCTCGACCAGGCGCATCACGGCGGCGGGGTTGAAGAAGTGGAGACCGAGCACCCGCTCGGGCCGCCCGGTCGCCATGGCACACCCGATGACCGGCAGCGACGAGGTGGTGGTCGCGAGCACGGCGTCGGGGTGCAGGACGGCATCGAGGTCGGCGAAGAGCTGCTGCTTGATCGCGAGGTCCTCCGCGACGGCCTCGATCACCAGGTCGCAGTCGGCGAGCTCCGCGAGGTCGGCCACGGGCCGGACCCGCGCCAGGATCGCGTCCCGTTCCTCGGCCTCCAGCCGGCCACGGTCCACCTGCTTGGTGAGCGAGCGCTCCACGCGCTGTCGAGCGGTGGTGGCCTTCTCCTCGGTGCGTCCCCGCAGCGCCACCTCGAAGCCGGACCGCGCGCACACCTCGGCGATCCCCGCGGCCATCGTGCCCGTGCCGACCACACCGATCCGGCGCCACGCGGCGACCAGCTCCTCGTCGGGCGCCGCACGGCGCTGTTCGTCGGGCAGGGTCCTGGACGAGCCTGGCTCCTCGTAGCGGTAGAAGCCCCGACCGGCCTTGCGGCCGGTGTAGCCCGCCCCGGCGAGCTGCGCCAGGATCGGACGGGGCGCGAAGCGCGGATCCTCGAACTGGGAGTGGATCGCGTCCATGATCCCGACGAAGGTGTCGACGCCGACCAGGTCGGTCAGCGCGATCGGTCCCATCGGCAGCCCGGCACCCAGGCGCATCGCCGTGTCCACGTCCTCCTTGGTGGCGTAGCCGCCCTCGACCATCCACACCGCCTGGTTGAGGTAGGGGAAGAGCAGCTGGTTGGCGATGAAGCCGCGACGATCGCCCACCACCACGGGCACCTTGCCGATGCGCTCCGCGAACGCGCGCGCCACCTCGACCACGGACTCATCGGTGACCACGGTGCGCACCAGCTCGATCAGCCGCATCACCGGGGCGGGGTTGAAGAAGTGGAAGCCCAGCACCCGGTTGGGGCGCTCGGTGACCACCCCGATGTCCATCACGGGCAGCGAGGAGGTGTTGGTGGCGATGATCGCGTCCTCGCGCACGTGGGCGTCGATGACCCGGAAGGCCGCCTGCTTGAGCGGGAGCTCCTCGGGGACCGCCTCCACGACCAGGTCGCAGGGCGCCAGGCTCGACGGATCGGTGGAGACGGCGATGCGGGCGAGGATCTGCTCCTGCTCCTCCTCGGTCAGGCGCTCACGCTGCACCTGCCGCGCCAGGGACGCCTCGATGCGGGCGCGTCCGGCCTCCGCCGCGACGTCGTCGACCTCGACGACCGCCACCTCGAGGCCGTTGCGGGCAACGAGCTCCGCGATGCCCGCGCCCATGGTCCCGCACCCGACCACGCCGACCTGCTCGATCCGCTCCACGCTGCCGCCTGCCATACCTGGGTCCTCCCGCTGGTCGTGCTCGTGGGGCGCGCTCCCGAACGCCGCGCAGCGAGCCTACGTGGGACCCGCTGCGCGACGTGCACCCAGGCGAACGCGCCGGGCTGTGCACGCACCGACCACGACGGCACACCCGCACCCCGTCCGCCCTACCGTGGCACCGTCGGCTGCTGACGCAAAGTGCGTCGGGGCGGAGTTCCACGGCGAGGGGGGACCGGCGTGCTGTTCAACAACGATGCTGCCGCGGCCACCCCCACATCCCGCCGACGCCGTGCGCTGCAGGGTGGCGGCGCGGCGGTGGCGCTGCTGCTGGCCGTGGGCGGGGTGCTCGCCGCCAGCGCGGCCTCCTTCGGTCAGGAACTGCGCACGGGCGAGGTGCTCCTCCCCGGGGTCACCGTCGCCGGTGTCGAGGTGGGCGACTCCACGCGCCAGGCGGCCGCGGACGCCGTGAACGCGCACCTGGCCGACCACCTCGACGGTGAGGTGACCCTGGTGCACGACACCGGGAGCTGGACGACCACCCCCCGGCAGCTGGGCGCCACCACCGATCTCGAGCAGGTGCTCTCCGACGCCTTCGCCGGGACCATGGACGCCAGCCTGACCCAGCTGATCGCCACGCGCTGGTTCGGCTCCACCAGCCAGCTCGCGCTGGACGTCACCGTGACCCGTGACACCGAAGCCGAGGCGGCACTGGTCGCCGAGGTCGCTGCGGACGTCGACCTGGACCCCACCGAGGCCACGGTCACCTGGGACGAGGGCGCGGCGGTGGTCACCGAGCACCGTGACGGACGCGTGGTCGACACCGAGGAGCTGGCCACCGCCCTGCACGAGGCGCTCGACGGGGCCCGGGTCGAGGAGGCCACCGAGGTCGCTGTCCCCACCGACGTCGTGCCGGCCGAGCTGACCACCGAGGCCGCGACCCGCGCCGGCGACGCCAGCGAGGCCGCGATCACCGCCGCCCTCGACCGGCCCGTGGCGGTGGTCTTCGAGGACCGCACCTTCGAGGTGACCCCCCGCGAGGCCGGCGCGCGTTACGACGGCGAGGTGGTGATCGCCGACAGCCTCGCCGCACCCGACCGGGACCCCGAGGTGGCGCTGACCGTCACCCCCGAGGACCTCACGGGGATCGTGACCACCATCGCCGGCGAGGTGGACGTCGCCGCGGCCTCCGCGACGGGCAGCTACAGCGGCGGTCGCGTGCAGGTCGCGCCGGGACAGGTCGGGCGGTCGGTCTCCCGTGCCACCACACGCGAGCTGCTGGCCACCGCGCTGGTCGAGGGTGGCGACACCGTCGAGCTGCCCGTGGAGCCCGTGCAGCCCGCCGTGACCAGCGCCAACTTCGACACCACCCTCGTGGTGCGCCAGAGCGATCGACTGGTGGAGCTGCACCGCGGCGGCGAGGTGCTCCGCAGCTGGCCCGTGGCCGTGGGCACCGGTGGGTCACCGACCCCGACGGGCACCTTCACCGTCGGCGCGAAGCGGTTCGAGCCGACCTGGGTCAACCCCGCCCAGGACCGCTGGGGTGCCGACCTGCCCGCGCGCGTGGGACCAGGCCCCGACAACCCCCTGGGACTGCGGGCGTTGAACTGGAACCGGGTGGGGGGCGGCGACACCCTGATCCGCTTCCACGGCACACCCAACGAGGACTCGATCGGTGAGGCCGCCTCCAACGGGTGCGTGCGGATGTTCAACGAGGACGTGATCGAGCTCTACGACCTGGTCCCCTCGGGGGCGATGATCATCTCGGTCGGCTGAGCAGGTTGCGCTACCGGTCACCGAAGACCCGGGTGAGGTAGGCCTGGGCCGCTGCCTGGCACTCGGGATCACGTACCGCGGTCAGCAGGCTGTCGGCGTCGGACCAGCCCCGTGGTGCCCCGACACCGAGCTGCGCGCGCACCCCGTCGAGGGTGGCCCGCACGGGCAGCCGGGCCTTGTCAGCCAGCTCACCGGCCAGGGTCACGGCGGCCGCCGCCAGCTCCTCGGGCGGGTGGATGCGGCTGACCAGACCGAGCCGGGCGGCCTCCGCGGCGTCGAACTCCCGGCAGGTGAGCACCAGGTCGCGGGCCACCGCCGGGGGGACCTCGCGCAGCAGACGGGGGATCCCACCCCACGCCAGGGGGATGCCGAGGTCCACCTCGGGGATGGAGAACCGCGCGCTGGTGCTGGCCAGCCGCAGATCGCAGGCCAGGGCCAGCACCACCCCACCGCCGACGCAGCGGCCCTGGATCGCCGCCACGGTGACCGCGTCGAGGGACTCGATGGCGCTGGCTGCCCGATCGCCGGCGTCCGCGGCCGCACGGGCCTCCGCGCCCAGGGCCAGCAGGCGCTCCATGGTGGACAGGTCCGCACCCGCGGAGAAGGTCCGACCCGCACCGGTGAGGATCACCACCCGGATCTGCGACTGGGTGGCGAGCCAGTCGCAGGCGGTGACCAGGTCCTCGAGCAGGTCAACCGACAGCGCGTTGAGGACCTCGGGGCGGTCCAGGGTGACGGTGGCCACGGGACCATCGAGGTCGAGGCCGATGTGGGGGGAACGGGGTGCGGTCACGGTGCGCTCCTCGCAGAGCAACGGCGGGCGGCGGGCGCGGGAGGCTAACCCCCGCGACGACCACCCGTGACCACCCGGCGACGCGCCCACAGCACCAGCAGGGAGGGCTGGACCAGCACGCAGGCGAGCAGGGCGAACACGATCATCATCGTGCTGACCGACCCGAACTGCTGGATCGGCGTCGAGTTCGACAGCAGCAGGACCGCGAAGGCCAGGCCCGTGGTCACCGCGGAGCCCACCAGCGCGGGCCCGGTGTTGGTGAGGGCATCACGGGTGGCGGCGTCGGGGTCCAGTCCCCGTGCCAGGGCCTCCCGGAAACGGTTGGTGAGGTGGATGCCGTAGGGCACCCCGATGCCCACGGCGATGGAGGCGACCGTCGCGGTCAGGGCGTTGAAGGCGAGCCCGAGCAGCCGCATCGAGCCGAGCACCAGGACCAGGGCGACCACGCTCGGCACGATCCCGATCAGCCCGAGCCCCACGACCCGGGCGCTGGCCAGGGTCGCGATCACCAGCAGCAGGGCGGCCGCCGTGAGGCTGATGGCGATGGCGAGCAGCTGGGCGGCGGACAGCTCCTCGATGATCTCCGCGTTGACCAGGGGTTCGCTGACCACCGTGACCGTCGCCCCGGCGGCCTCGATCGGTGCGGCCGCCTCCTCCAGGGCCGCCGCCAGGGCCGCCGCCCCCTCCTGACCGCCCTGGGTCCCCACCGTCAGCAGCAGCCCGTCCTGGTCGAGGACGGCGGCGAGCTCGCGGGGGGCCTCCTCGGCGAGCACCGCGACCTGGGCCGCGAGCACCTCGCCGTCGGTCGCGTCCACGGGCCCGGCGGCCTCCAGGGCCTCGAGCTGGGTGAGGCGCTCCCGTGCGTCGTCGTCCAGGGCATCGGTGGGCAGACCGAGCGCCGCGACCCGCGCCAGGGTCAGCTCCTCGGGCGCCAGCGCGGCCAGCTCCTCGAGCTGCGCCGCCTCCAGCCCCTCGGGACGGTCGGCGGCGAAGGTGGCGGCGAGCTCCTCACGGATCGTGGCCTCGAGCTCCTCCGGGTCGGTGGTGGTGGCCAGGGCCCTGAGCGGGTCCCGCCCCGCGGGCAGACGGGCCAGCAGGGCGATGCGCAGGTCGTCGGGCAGGTCGACGTCCTCGGCCAGGGTGGCGTCGTCGTCGAGCTGGCTCTCCACGTCGAGGGGATCGGGCAGGGCCACCTCGGCGGCCGCCGCGGCGGGGTCCTGCCAGGCGTCGAGGTCGTCCGCGAGCCGCTCGCGCACACCCTCGCCCGCCGCGACGATGCGGTCGCGCAGCTCCACCGGCGAGGTGCGCTCGATCCGGCCGTCCACCACGCGGACGTCGGCGACCTCGGTGAGGTCCTCCTCCACGGCGGCGACAGCCGCCAGCAGGTCCGGATCGGACGGGTCGCCCGCCACCTCCAGGAAGGTCCGTTCGCTGACGTCACCGCCGAACAGGGCGTCCAGCCGGTCGATGGTCGCCAGGATCGGCTCACCCTCGGGCAGGAAGTCACGCTCATCGAACTCCGTGGACAAGCCGCTGGCGGCCACGGCCGCGCCCGCCAGCAGGGCGGTGGTCGCCACCAACACGGTCCCGGGCCGGCGGGTCGCGATCGCGATGGCGACCGACGCCCAGCGGGGTGGCGGCCGCTCCTCCACCGCGGCCAGCTCACGGGCCACGGGCTCGGCTGCGGCCTGCACCTCGGCGCGGCGGCGATCGACCCGCCGGTCCACCAGCACCCGCGCCGCGGGCACCGAGGTGGACAGGATCAGGAAGGCCGCCACGATCCCGAGCGCGGCGAAGATCCCGAAGTCACGGATCGGGGCGAGGGGGGTGACGGCGTTGGCGAGGAAGCCGGCTACGGAGGCCACCGTGGCCAGCACCAGGGCCACCCCCACGGTGGACAGGGCCACCCGGGCCGCGGTGACGGCGGTGTCGAGGCGCCCACGCTGCTCCCGGTAGCGGGTGGTCAGGTGCACGGAGTAGTCGACGCCGAGCCCCACCAGCAGCACGGGCACGGCGATCGAGACCTGGTTGAAGGGTCCCGTCCACCCCAGACCACCCGGTCCGAGCAGCGCCGCGGCACCGGTCATCCACAGGATGCTCGCGAGCAGCCCGATCAGGCCCACGCCCACATCGACCACGGAACGGAACAGCCAGGCCAGGACCCCCACCACCAGCAGCAGGGACACCGACAGCAGGATGGGCAGGTCGCGCTCGAGGGCGTCCTCGATGCCCTCCTCGATGGCCAGGAAGCTCAGGGTGGAGCGGCGGGCGTCCCCGATCGGGGTGTCGGCGACGACCGCCTCGATGGCTGCCTGGGCCGCGCGTCGGTCCTCGGCGCTGGCCGTGGGGTCGAGGTCGACGATGACCAGCCCGGCGCGGGCACGGGGTGGATCATCGGTGATGTCGTCGGAGAACAGGCCCGTGACGTCCTCGCCCCCATCGGCGATGATGGAGGCCGCCAGGGGCTCGAAGGTGGCCTCGTCGAGCTCCGCGAGCTCGCTGTCCAGGATGTCGGCGGCCGCGGTGAAGGGCAGGGCGAAGCTGGCGATCGGGGGCGCGTCGATCGCCTCCTCCACCAGCACGGGCGCGATGTCGGGGTGCGCCTCGAGGGCATCGGCCAGCTCCTCGGCCGCGGCCAGGCTGGCCGGGGTGATCACGTCACCTCCGGGCCCGGTGTCCACCAGCACCTGCACGGTGCTGGCGGTGCTGAAGCGGTCCTCGATCTCCTCCAGGGTCGCCGCGATGCCGTCGGAGGGCGCGAAGCTCTCCACGCTGGTGTCGACCTCGAGGAGGGGGATCGCCGCGGCGAAGCCCAGGGTCAGCACCGTCAGCACCGCGAGGGTCAGCGCCGGGACGCGCGTCACCGCCCGCGCCAGCAGGTCGAGGAGGCGGCTCATCGCCGATCGCCGTGCGGTGACGGGTCAGCGGGCGGCGCCGGTGCCGACGCCCGGTCCGTCGGCGGCGTGGGGGGCGTAGCACCGGCACCAGCCCCCTCGATACCGCCGAGCAGGAGCTCGACGGTCCGGGCATCGGCTCCCACGCCGAGGTGGCGCAGCAGGTCGGCACCGAGCACGGCCGCCAGGACGGCCCGGGCCTGGGCGCCACGCTCGGCGGGCGGCAACGCCACCTCGCGGGGGTCGTGGGTGCCCAGCAGCTCCTCGACCGCGGCGAGCACCCGCTCGAGGGCGCCGGCGAGCTCCTCGGCGCGCTCGGGGGTGCGCAGCCGCTGGCGGGCCAGCTCCACGAGGAGCAGCACCTCCAGGGGCGGCTCGACCCCGGCCAGCCACCGCGCCACCGCCGTGAGCTGCTCCTCGCGGTCGCCGGTCAGCAGCTCCGGCAGGGTCGTGCCGGCGAAGGCGGCCAACCGGTCCTCGGACAGGGCGATGAGCAGGTCGACCTTGTCCGTGAAGTTGGAGTAGAACGCCCCCCGGCTGTAGCCCGCCCGTGCGGCGATGTCGTCGATGGCGGCGCCCTCGAGGCCGTCCTCGGCGATGACCTCAGCGGCCGCCACCAGGAGGCGCTGGCGGGTCAGGGCCTGCTGTTCCGCCCGGCTGAGCCGGGCTGCGCGCGCGCTCATCCGCGCCCCCACCGGCGGCGCACCAGGCCGAGCACGCCCAGGAGCACCACCAGCACCGAGGCCAGGGTGCCCGCCAGTGCGGCGAAGGACACCGGGTCCTCACCCGCGTGGCGCAGCTGCAGGGTGCGCAGGGCCGCCGCCCCCACGTGCTCCCTGGCCAGCTCGCTGCCCGCGTCCAGCACCGCCAGGGTGGTCGCGGCGTCCTGCCCGCCACGGTCGGCGACACCCGCCACCTCCGCCAGGACCTCCGGGAGCTCACGGGCACCCTCGGCCAGCTCGTCGGAACCCTCGGCCAGGGCGGTGGTGCCGCCGGCGAGCTCCTCGGTGCCTGCCGCCAGCTCGTCGCTGCCCGTGGCCAGCTCCCGGCCACCCGCGGCCAGCTCGGCCGTGCCCTCGGCCAGCCCCGCCGTGCCCGTCGCCAGGCCCGAGGCCCCGCTGCTGAGCGCACCCGAGGCACCGGCGAGCTCGTCCA
>SKTN01000417.1 GCA_007117945.1 Nitriliruptoraceae bacterium
CACCGCCAGGATCCGGGTGCGCGGGCCCGTGCTCCTCGAGGGCTACCGGCAGGTGCCGGCCGGGGGGCCGGCGGGCGGTGCCGGGCGGGGTGGCGTGGATCCGGCGGGCGAGGGCCCGCCCGTGGTGGACGCCGAGGGGTCGGCGGGCGAGGGCCCGCCCGTGGTGGACGCCGAGGGCTGGTTCACCACCCCGGACCTCGGCTGCTTCGATGCCTCCGGGGCGCTCGAGGTCCTCGGTCGTGCCGATGCGGTCCTGCTCTCCGGGGGGGAGAACGTGCCCCTGGCGGCGGTTGCGTCGCTGCTGCGCACCCACCCGGAGGTGGCCGACGTCGCCGTCGCCGCGGTGGCCGATGCCCGCTGGGGCGAGGTGCCCGTGGCCCTGGTCGTACCGACGGACGTGGCGCGGCCGCCGCAGCTGGCGGCGCTGCGGGCCCACGTGCGGGCCCGGGCGCACCCGGCCTACGCACCGGCCCACCTGCTGGTGGTCGACCACCTGCCCCGGGACGACCTGGGCAAGTTGCCCCGCGCCGAGGTGGTCGCGCGGCTGCGGTCGGCGGGGCTCGAACCCGCGTGACCCGGGCGCCGGCGCGCCCACCCCTGGCTCGTTCCTGGGCTGGAGCCCAGGGGCCGACCACCGCTCGCGGCCCGGCGAGCTGGGACCGCTGAGCCGTGGCTGTTCCCTGGGCTGACGCCCAGGGAACAGCCACGCCGCGGGGATCAGCCCAGCTCGAGCACCATGATGGGTTCGTCGCTGGGGGTGGGTGAGCCGCCCTCGGGCTCGATGGTCACGCCCACCGCCTGGGCGGAGGACATGTCCCCCGTCAGCACCCGGGTGGCCCGGCCCCGGTCGTCGGGGTCGAACAGCCCGGCGGGTACCACGCCATCGTCGGAGATCAGCCACAGCTCGTAGGTGTGCTCGTGGGGGGCCGGCTCCCACCCGTCAGCGACGAACACGGCCTCGCCCCGGGTCGGGGAGGCGACGACCCGCCCCACGACGTCGTCATGCTCCACCAGGACGGTGACCGCGTCGGGCGCCGCCAGGACATCGGCGACCGCCGAGGTGGTGACCACGATCTCGTCCTCACGTCCCTCGAGCTCCTCCAGCCGCTCGGCCAGGGCGGCCATCTGTGCCCCGGTCTGCTCGGCGTCGGCGGCCACGACCTCCAGCTCGCTCACCTGGCTGCGCAGCTCGACGACCACCGCGCCGAGCCCAGCGACGGCCACCAGCAGCACGGCCGCAGCGACGCCCAGCCCCGCGGTCAGCCAGCGCGGTGCACCGCGCCGCTGCGCCAGCTCGTCCACCACCACGGGCTGGATCGGCCGGGGACGCTCCTGGCGGACGGTGTCGATCTCGGCCAGCACCCGGTCCCGCAACGATGGGGGCGGAGCGGCCACGGCGGTGGCACCCAGGCGGGCGGCGGTGGCCTGCAGCTCGTGGACCTCCTGGGCACAGGCCTCGCACACGGCGAGGTGTGCCTCGAACCGCTCGCGCTCATCGTCGGGGAGCGCGTCGACGGCGTAGGCGCCGGTCAGGGTGTGCAGGTCGGGGCGCTCGCTCACGTCGCCACCCCCAGCGCATCACGGAGTCGGATGAGGCCGTCTCGCATACGGGTCTTGATGGTCCCGAGCGGGGTCTCGAGCAGCTCCGCCACCTCGCGGTAGGTGTAGCCCTTGAAGTAGGCCAGCTCGACGGCCTGGCGTTGCAGATCGGTCAGGGTGCCGAGCGCCGTGCGGACCTGCTCGTGCTCGATGCCGACCTCGACGTGCTCGCTGACCTCGTCGTAGGGGCGGGTGTGCTGGCCGTCGGCGACGCGCTGGGTGCGATCACGGGAGGCCTGCTCGGAGCGCACGCGGTCGATGGCACGACGGTGCGCCATCGTCAGTGCCCAGGTCCGGGCGGTGCCCCGGTCGGGGTCGAACCGCACGGCGGTTCGCCAGATCTCCACCAACACCTCCTGGCTCACCTCCTCGGACTGGGCAGGGTCACGGACCACCCGGCGCACGACCCCGTGGATCATCGGGGCGAGCCGCTCGTACAGCGCCGCGAAGGCCTGCTGGTCACCCCGGGCGGTCGCCAGCAGCAGGTCCTCCTCCGACGGCTGGACCACCCCCGTGTCACCCACGGAGCGCAGCCGTCGTCCCTCGGGGGTCACGACCTGCCTCCAGCTCGACGAGCGGACTGCGCACCCACCGGCGGCAGCCTCCCGGCGTGCGTACCGGGACACGGGGGGTTCGGACGTCACGCCCCCGCGGTTGCCTCCGCGCCGGGAACGCACACCCGATCACCCCGACCACGCCTGCCGCACCCGTGGCAGCACGGTCGTGCGACACCCCGCCGGGGCCACACCGCGACGGCACCCCACGCCCACGCCAAGGACCACCGGCCCCGCCCCGCACCCCACGGGGACTGGTCACGCCGGCGGGCACCATCGCGCCGATCAGAGGTCGGCGTAGGAGTGCAGACCGACGACCACGTAGTTGGCGATCAGGTAGGTGCCCATCAGCACGATGAACGCCGCGACCCCGATCCAGGCCGCACCCCGACCCTTGACCCCCCGGGTGGCCCGCGCGTGCAGGTAACCGGCGTAGGCGATCCAGGTGAGGAAGGCCCCGGTCTCCTTGGGGTCCCACCCCCAGAAGCGGCCCCAGGAGACCTCCGCCCACATCGCGCCGGCGATGGTGCCCACGGTCCACATCACGAAGGCGAAGGCGGTGGTGCGATGGGCGAGCCCGTCCATCGTGGCCGTGGAGGGCAGGAAGGGCACGAACCACCGCGCGATCAGGGCTGCGGCGACCATCGTGAGGTTGACGGTCAGGAACCGGGACGTGCCGGCCGCCACGGTGTCGGCGGTGACCAGCCACACCCAGGACACCAGCGCGGTGCCGAGGAAGGTGCCGACCGCCAGCTTGACCGCGGGCACCCCGGCGCGCAGGGCGGCGTGGTAGGCGCGCAGCTCCGCGCGCTCGCGTTC
>SKTN01000411.1 GCA_007117945.1 Nitriliruptoraceae bacterium
GCCGCGTACCGCTGGCCCTCAGCCGTCCGCGCCAGCGCGAGGCCGAGGTGGAGGTCCTCGATGACCAGCCCGGTGACCCCGTCGGCGTCGGCCGGCGCGACGACCGAACCCTCGTCGTCGAACCGCCAGTAGGGGCCGCCGAGACCCGCGAATGCGTGGAGACCGCTGCCGCCGATCGTGATGAGGTCGACCGCGGTCGCGTCATCGTCGATCGTGACGGTGGTGTCGCTGCGGTCGATCGCGATGCCGCCGGTCACGTGCAGGAAGCCGTCCACCGTGAGGTCCACGTTGGCGGCGACGGTGCGCACGGCCCGGTCATGGTCGATCACGAGCTGGCTGTCGGGCCCCGTCGCCACCACCAGCCCCGTACCCGGGTCGTCGCCGGGGAAGCTGGCTGCCAGGTCGACGACCGCGTCGTCGGCGCGGTTGGAGGTGTTGAGGGCCAGCAGCAGATCGCTGACCTCGGCGGTCAGACCGGGGATCCCCACGAGCTGGGCGCCCCCGGTCCCCGTGAAGGCGGTGAAGCGGTCGGCGCCGTCGCGTTCCGCGAGCAGGGCGAGACCGAAGCCGACGTCCTCGAGGACGAGGCCGAGGGCACCATCCGCGTCGCCGCGTGGGACGACCGTGCCGTCCTCCCCGGCCTCCCAGTAGGGACCGCCGATCCCGACGAAGCCGGCGGCCTCGCTGGCGCCCACGGTGAGGACGGCGACCTCGACGCTGTCGCCGGTGGCCTGCCCGTCGGGCGTGACCAGGTCGACCGCGGCCTCCTCGCCCCGCTCGATGGCGAAGGCCGTGGTGAGGTGGACGAGATCGGCGATGCCGAGGGTCGCCGTGCCGGCGACCCGGAGCCGCTCCTCCTCGTAGGCCAGGGTGACCGAGCTGTCGGTGCCGGTGAGGACCTCCAGACCACCATCGGGGAGGCTGGTGAGGTCGAGGGGCGAGGCCTCCGGCTCGCTGGCGGTGTTGACCTCGACGCCGAGGACGCCCTCGAGGGTGACGGCGTCGATGCCGAGCAGTTCCGCGCTCCCCGCGCCTCCGACGGCGACGTAGGAGGTGCCCGCACCCGCCACGGGTGTGAACAGGGCGACGGCGAGACCGACCTCCTCGAGGGCGATGCCGGTGCCCTCGTCGGGGTCGGGGCCGCCGACACCGACGAAGACCTCGAGGCTGTCGGAGGCCAGGGTCAGGACGGAGAGGGTGAGGGTCTCGGAGCTGTCGATCGGCTTCGCCTGGACGGCGTCGCGCTGCTCGACGGCGACCTGACCGGAGATGTGGACGAACCCGTCGATCGTGAGGGTGAGGACTGCGGCCACCCGCGAGGTGGACCGCTCGAAGTCCAACAGCTGCTGGCTGTCGGGGCCGGTCGCGACGACCAGACCGTCGGCGTCGTCGCCCGCACCAGGGAAGCTGGTGGCGAGGTCGATGGCCGGCAGATCCTCAGGGGGGCCGCGGGCGCCGTTCAGTTCGACCAGCAGCCCGTCGATCGTGGCGGTGACCACCTCGATCCCGGCGAGCTGCGCCGTGCCGCCCTCAGCGAGCTCGGCCCGGAGTGCGTAGAAGCGTTCGGGCTGGCCTGCCCCCGCGCCGTTCGACTGGAACAGCGCCAGAGCGACCTCGACGCCGCTCGCGTGGAGGCCCGTACCCGATGCCGGGTCGTCCGGGTCCTCGAAGCGGCCGACCGCGAGGCTGACATCGGCGGCGCCGAGGGTCAGGATCGTCACCTCCCGGGTCTCCGGCTCCGAGCCGTCGGCGGGCGCCTCCAGCGTCACCTCCTGCTCGGTGCGCTGCCGTTCGACGGCGAAGCTGCCGCTGAGCTGCACCAGGTCGGCCACGGCGAGGCGCAGCTCGCCCTCGGCCCGCAGCACCGCCCGGTCGAAGGCCAGCAGCACGAGCCCCGAGGGTCCGACGGCGACGGGGAGGCCATCCTGGCCGTCGGGGCCCTCACCGGGGAAGCTGGCGATCAGGTCGACCACGTGGGCGTCGTCCTCGCCGGCACCGCTGACCGAGTTCACCTCGAGGCGGACCGTGCCGGTGAGCTCGAGGACGTCCTCGAGCCCGACGGGGGCCGCCGTCCCGGCGCCGTCCAGGGCGTAGAAGGTGCGCGTGTCCTCGGCGGCCGTGGGCCGGAACAGCACGAGCGCTGCGGTCACCTCGCTCACCGCCAGGCCCGTCGCCCCGGTGTCCTCGTCGGGCGCCACGATGTGGCCCTCGTCGTCGATCTCCCAGTAGGGACCGCCGATCCCGACGAAGGCGTAGCCGTCCTCGATACCCAGTTGCAGCACGGAAACCTCGACCTCACCGGCGGCCGCACCGGTGTCCGCATCGACCAGGCTGACCTCACGGTCGGGACCGCGCTCGTAGGCGAAGCCACCCGTGAGGTGCAGGAACCCATCCACGGACACGGTGGCGGTGCCGCGGAGTCGGAGCAGCTCCTCGTCGAAGTCGAGCGTCCGCGCGGTCGATGGGCCCGTCAGCACCTCCAGGCCCTGGGCATCGATGCTGCGCAGGTCGAGGGGGGCGAGCTGCGCATCGGTGCCGTCGGACGCGGTGTTGACCTCGACGTCGAGCGTGCCGGCCAGGGTGATGCCCTCGAGTCCGACCAGGGACGCCGAGCCCTCGGCTGACAGCGCCACGTAGCGGGTCGGGTCGCTGTCGTCGGTGGGTCGCAGCAGTGCCAGGGCGACCTCGACACCCTCGAGCGCCACCCCGAGTGCGTCCGGACCATCGGCCTCGGGGCCACCGACACCGGCGAAGACGTCGAGGTCGCTGCCGCCGAGCAGGAAGCCGGACACCACGACGGGTTCGTCGGCGCCGACGGGCGTCGCGTCGACGTCCGTGCGCTGCTCGATGGCGACCGCGCCGGAGATGCTCACGAAGTCGGCGATGGTCAGGGTCAGGTCCGCGGCAGCACGGCGGGTGGTGCGCTCGAAGGCGAGGCGCTGGACCCTGTCCGTCCCGGTGGCCACCGCCAGGCCGGCCTCCTCGTCGCCGTCAGCGGGGAAGCTGGCGGCGAGATCGATCGCCGGCCGGACCTCGTCGGGTGGGCCACGCGCCTCGTTCAGCTCGACCAGCAGCCCATCGAGGACCGCCGTGACCACCTCGAAGCCTGCGAGCCCGGCGGACCCGTCCTCGGCCAGCTCCGCCCGCAGCGCGTAGTAGCGCTCCGGGTCGTCGCCCGCCTCCGCGTCGGTCTGCAGCAGGGCGAGGGCGACCTCCACCCCCTGTGCGTGGAAGCCGACGAAGTCGGCGGGCAGGTCGCTCACGTCCTCGGTGCCGTCCAGCTCCCCGATCGCCAGGGTCACCTGCGAGGCACCGAGGGTCAGGATGGAGACCTCCCGGGTGTCCGGCTCCCCGTTGCCGTCCGTCGCCTCGAGCACGACCTCACGGGTCGTGGCGTTGCGCTCGAAGGCGAAACTGCCCGACAGGACCACGAGGTCGGCGACCCGCAGCGCCAGCTCGCCGGCGCCGCGGAGCACGGGCCCGTCGAAGGCGATCCGCTCGCTGGTGTCCGGACCGACCACCACGACCAGGCCTGGCTCGGTCTGCTCCCCGTCTGCGGGGAAGCTCGCGAGGAAGTCGACCACCTGACCGAGGTCCTCGGCGTCGTTGTCGACGGCGTTGACCTGGAGCGACAGGGAGCCGCTGAGCTCCACCACATCGGGCCCCGGGCCGACGAGCTCGGCGGTACCGGCGCCGTCGAGGGCGTAGAAGACCCGCTCGTCCCCGCCGACGAGGGGCCGGAGCAGCACCAGGGCCAGGTCGAGCTCGCTGAGGGCGATGCCGGTGGCCCCACCGTCGTCGATGACGCTGACGGTGCCGTCGCCGTCCAGGCCCCAGTAGGGACCGCCGACCCCGATGAAGGCGTGGACGCCCTGCGCGCCCAGGGTGAGGCTGGCGACCTCCAGCGGATCGCCGTCGGCCGGCTCCCCCGACTCCGCGTCGACGAGCGCCACCTCGGTGTCGGCACCGCGTTCGAAGGCCAGGGCACCGACGATGTGGATCAGCTCCGCGACCGTCAGGGTGACGTCACCGGCGACCCGAAGGAGCTCGTCGCCCGAGGCCAGGACCAGGCTGCTGCCAGGGCCGGTTGCGACCGCAAGGCCCCCGTCCTCCAGGCTGGTCAGGTCCAGGGGCGCGACCTCCCCGTCATCGGTGCCGTCGCTCGCGGTGTTGAGCTCGACGGTCATGCTGCCGGCGAGGCCGAGGGCCTCGACCCCCAGAAGGGCGGCCGTCCCCGTCCCCCGGACCGCGAGGTAGCGCGTCGGGTCGGTGGCGTCCGAGCCGTCGTCCACGGGTCCCAGGAGCGCCAACGCCAGCTCGGCGTCGCTGAGGTGCACGCCGACCGCTGCGTCGAGTTCGCCGTCGAGGCCCGGACCGTTCAGCCCCAGGAAGGCGTCGACACCGGTCCCGCCGAGGGTGAGGCCGCTGACGGTGATGGGCTCCTCGTCGCCGGCGGGGGTGACCGACAGCCCGTCCTGCCGATCGATCGCGAAGGAGCCGACCAGGTGGAAGACGTCGGCGATCGCGAGGCGGAGCGTCGTCTCGATGGTCCGGACCGGACCGTCGAAGTCGAGGACGATGCTCGTGTCGGGGCCGACGGAGACCTCGAGACCCGGTTCGTCGGCGGTGGTGGTGAAGCTGCTGGCGAGATCGATGGCGGCCAGGCCCGGGGGTCCACGGGCACGGTTCAGCTGGACGATCAGGTCGTCCACGGCCAGGTCGAAGCCATCGAGGCCCGTGACGCCGAGCTGCCCGCCGTCACCGAGCCTGAGGTCGAGGGCGAAGTAGCGCTGCGGCGCGTCCCCGGAGCCGTTGGCCGACTGCGCGTGGACGATGGCCACATCCGCACCCAGGGCGAACAGGCCCGTACCTGTCGGTAGCTCGCCGGGTGCGTCGATCCCGGCGACGTCCACGTCGCCGATCCCGATGGTGGCATCACTCACGCCGAAGGTGAGGAGCTCGACGTCGACCTCGGAGCCCGCATCATCGGCGAGAACGACCGTCTGCTCCGCGCCCTGACGTCGCATCGCGAAGGCACCGGAGAGGTGCACGAGCTGATCGACGGCGAGCTCCACGGCACCGGCCACCTCCAGGAACGGCTCGGTGAAGGCGAGGTGGATGAGCTGGTCCGGGCCGGGTCCGGTCCGCACGGCCAGCCCCTGGGATCCGAAGCTGGCCACGAGGTCCACCACCACGGTGCCCGTGCTCGCCCGGTTGACCCGCAGCTCCACCAGCCCGCCGATCGTGACCCCCTCGATACCCGTGACAGCACCACTCCCGGTGCCGGAGAGGGCGTAGAACACGGCGCCGCCCCCGGCGCCGTCCGCGTCCGTGGGGGTCATGATGGCCAGGCCGAAGGTGACGCTGTGCAGCACGATGCCACTGGCCCCACCAGCGTTCGCGTGCTCGACGACGTTGCCCTCGGCGTCCAGGGCCCAGTAGGGACCGCCGACGCCGACGAACCCGCGCACGTCGGTGCCGCCGACCCGCAGGAGCTCGACCTCGATCTCCGCGCCCGGATCGGCACCCTCCGCATCGTCCAGGACGACGTCGACCGGGTCCTCCACCTCGATCGTGAAGCTCCCTGCGAGGTGGACGAAGGCGTCGACGCTGAGCAGCATCGTGCCCGAGATGACGGTGACCTCCCCGGACAACGCCAGGTCGGTCTCGGCCACCTCGGACCAGTCGATCGGCTCCAGGTCGTCGCCATCGGCGCGGTTCAGCTGGACGGTGAGATCGTGGACCTGCAGCGCCAGGGTGTCCGGCAGCTGCGAGGCAGCGACCTCCGTGGCCTGCAGATCCACACCGAGGTAGCGCTGCGCACCCGACCCGGTCTCCACCGCGAGACTGGCGAGCTCCGCGCCACCTGCGGTCACCTCGAAGCCGACACCCGCAGGGGCCCCCACCCGCAGGTCGAGCCCATCGAGTGAGAGCGTCACCAGCCGCGCCGTGCTCCCGCCCTCGGCCGTGTCGACGAGCTCGGTCGCGTCCACGACCCGCACGTCGGCCACGAAGCTGCTGGTCCCCGAGACCAGTCCCGCGAGGTCGAGGTCGTCGAGGGTCCCCGACAGGCGGAGGCGGTCCTCAGCGGTCAGGTCGATGCTCGTGCCGAGGACGACCACGTCATCGCCGAAGGTGCCATCCTGGGCGAGGTCGAGCTGGCTGGTCCAGTCGAGGTGGGTGGCCTCGACCCCATCGTCACCGGCACCCGCGACGGTGTTCGCACGGACCGCGACGTCGCTGACAGCCGCTGCGGCCGTCGCCAGCCCGGCGCTGCCGCTGACGTCGGTGGCCTGCACTGCTGCCCAGCGGCGGGGGTCGTCGCCGTTGTCGTCGGTGTCGTCGCTCGGCCGCAACAGCGCCGCCAGCACGCGACCGGCGGTCAGGGTGAAGCCGTTGCCCGCCGAGCCGACGCTGAGCGCCGGACCGCCCGTGAGCTCCGCCACGTCGAAGCCGAGGGCGACCAGGGAGGCACCCGACAGCTGCTCGGTGTCGGACACCTCGACATCGACGGTCCGCCGGGACACCTCGATGCCCTGGCCCGAGCTCAGGACGGCATCGGCAGCGACGAGCTCGAGCAGTTCCTCGGACATCGTCTCCAGCTCAGCGCGGACCTGGGCGTAGAGCTGGCGGGCTTCGTTGACCCGCACGTTGACGTACTCCACGACGACGTCGCCGAGGTCGCCTCCCCGCAGGAAGCCATCGACGACGGTCTCCTCGACCTGGTCGGCGACCTCACGGATCGCGTCGAGGCTCCAGTCCGCCACCCGGGGACCGAGCAGCTCCGAGAGTCCCTCGACGGGATCGAAGAGGACGTGCGGCAGCGCATCCGAACCGAAGAGGCCCTCCAGGGCACCCACGCTGGCATCGACCTCCAGGAGATCGTCGCCGCTGGCCCCCAGGATCCGGATCGCGTCGAGGCCGATGGCCTCCCCGTCCTCCGTCAGGGGGAACTCGCTGACCGCGGAGGGGTCCACGCGGGACACCAGGCGCAGCAGATCATCGCCTGCGTCGTAGGTCAGTGCGTGGTCGAGCTGCTGTCCGTCGGTGACCTGGAAGGTCAGCACCCGGTCGACCAGTTCCCAGTCGCCGGCGGGATCGGTCGAGGTGGCCTGCAGTCCGTCACCCTCGGTCGAGGTGGTCGCGGTGCCGTCGTCCGTTCTCACGTCATCGGTGGTCGTCTCGTCCGCCGGGGCGTCGTCCCCGAGCGCGTTGTGCTCGTCACCATCGGGCTGTGGTGGGGCATCGCCCTCGTCCGCGGGCACCTCGGCCTCCGCGTCGGCGACATCACCCTCGGGTGCATCCCCCTCCCCCGAAGCCGTCTCCACCGGCTCCGGCTCCGGTTCGGGCTCCGGCTCCGGTTCGGGCTCCGGCTCCGGTTCGGGCTCCGGCTCCGGTTCGGGCTCCGGCTCCGGTTCGGGCTCCGGTTCGGGCTCGGCCTCCTCCTCCGACTGGCACTGGGTCTCGTCGTCGGGATCCGTGCCGACCGCACACGCAGCCTCGCCCGCCGCGGCTGCGGGGCCGGTCAGCAGGAGCAGGCAGAGCGCCGCCATCAGGGTGAGGAGCAGCGTGCTCGGGCGCATCCGCAGCGCCGACGTCCGCGCAGGTTCCACCGTGACCCACGGCGCAACGCTCGCGACCATGCCCGATTCCCTGCCGGATGGAGGAACGAGTAAGGCCGAAAAACCCTGGCTCGTCCAGCGGTCCCTACGTACTCCGTGTCCCTGACCCCGCCCAGGCCACCCTGCGTTACCTGCGCAGGCCCGGTGTCGCAGAGCGCGATCCTCCCGCGCCCTCGCAGGCCGATGGGTGCACACGCCGAGCGGCCAGCGCTCCAGGCTCCGTCGCTACGCGCCCCACTGGCCACCGTGCGGGGCCGCACCGACGGGACGGCTGGCCGACGACAGGCACCACCGACCGACGACCACTGAACCTGACGTCGATGTCAGGTCTAGGATGCCCCCGGGCCGCACCCCCGCCCCGGCACCGCACCGCCGGGGCACGGAGCCCTGGGGGACGGCGGCCGCGACCCGTCGTCCGGCGCCCGCTCGTGCCGGCAGGAGGAGCCCACCGTGTTCGACCGCATCGCGATCGTGAACCGTGGCGAACCGGCGATGCGGCTGATCCACACCGTGCGGGCGCTGCGCGAGGCGGACGGCTCCGGTCCCCGGACCGTGGCCCTGCACACCGAGGCGGAGCGCGGCGCGATGTTCGTGCGTGAGGCCGACGACGCCGTGCGCATCGGCCCGGGTCCCGGCGAGCCCGCCTGGTCCCGCACGCCCTACCTCGACCACGACGAACTGGCCCGTGCCCTGACCGCCGCACAGGCGGACGCCGCCTGGGTCGGGTGGGGCTTCGTCGCCGAGCACCCCGGCTTCGCCGACCGCTGCGCGGAGCTCGGGGTGACCTTCGTGGGTCCCACGGGCGACACGATGCGCGCGCTGGGCGACAAGATCGGGGCGAAGCGGCTGGCGGAGCAGGCCGGGGTCCCCGTGGCCCCCTGGAGCGGCGGCCCGGTGGGCGACCTCCACGAGGCGCGGAAGCACGCGGAGCGCATCGGCACACCCCTGGTCGTCAAGGCCACTGCGGGTGGCGGTGGCCGCGGCATCCGGGTCTGCCGCGATCTCGCCGACCTCGACGCCGCCTTCGAGCGGGCGCGTGCGGAGGCGGGCGCCGCCTTCGGCGATGACACGGTGTTCCTCGAGCGCATGCTCACCGACGCCCACCACGTCGAGGTGCAGGTGCTGGCCGACGGCCAGGGCGGGGTGTGGGCCGTCGGCACCCGGGACTGCTCCCTGCAGCGGCGCAACCAGAAGGTCCTCGAGGAGTCGGCCTCCACCGCCCTGACCGAGGAGCAGGACGCTGCGCTGCGTGCCTCCGCGGCGCAGCTCGCGCGCCTGGCCGGCTACCAGGGCGCAGCGACGGTGGAGTTCCTCCACCAGCCGGCGACCGGGCTGACCACCTTCCTGGAGGTCAACACCCGCCTGCAGGTCGAGCACCCCGTCACGGAGCTGACCACGGGCCTCGACCTGGTCGAGTGGCAGCTGCGTATCGCCGCCGGCGAGCGACTGCCGGAGACAGCCCCGCCCGGCACGGGACACGCCGTCGAGGTCCGCCTCAACGCCGAGGATCCCGAGCGCGGCTTCACCCCCGCGGCCGGACGCATCGAGCTGCTCGAGCTGCCCGCCGGTCCGGGCGTCCGGGTCGACACCGGGGTCGCGGAGGGCGACGTGATCCCGCCCGACTACGACTCCATGGTGGCCAAGATCATCGCCCACGGCCCCGATCGCGACACCGCGCTGAGACGGCTGCGGCGCGCGGTGGCCCAGACCACGGTGCTGGTCGCGGGGGGCACCACCAACCGGGCCTTCCTGCTCGACCTGCTGCACGACGACGATGTGCTCGCCGGCCGGGTCGACACCGGCTGGCTGGACCGACGGACCGCGGAGGGTGGCTACCGCTTCGACGCCCGCGGTGACGTGGCCCTGATCGCGGCCGCCATCGACGCCTACGACGCGGCCTCGGCCCTGGACCGCGACCGGTTCCTGCACTCCGCCGCGCGGGGCCGGCCCCAGGTCGAGCCCGAGCTGCCCCGCACCATCGACCTGCGCTTCGACGGTACGGCCTACCGCCTCGAGGTGGCCTGCACGGGTCCCGGCCGCTACCTCGTCGCCACCGACGGGGTACGGGTGCTGGCCGAGGTGGAACAGCTGCGCCGCTTCGAGCGGCGGATCACCGTGGAGGGGGTGCGCTTCCGCGTCGTCGCCATCCGCCAGGGCGCCGAGCAGCTCGTCGAGGTGGACGGCGTCCCCCACCGTGTGAGCCAGGACGACGCCGGCATGATCCGCACGCCCAGCCCCTCGGTGGTGGTGTCGATCAACGTCGCCCCGGGCGAGACCGTGGCGGCGGGCACCACGCTGGCGGTGCTCGAGAGCATGAAGATGGAGACGCCCCTGACGGCGCCCTTCGCCGGCCGGGTCGCCGAGGTGCTGGTCACGGGCAACGTGCAGCTCGACGCGGGGCAGCCCGTGCTCCGCCTCGAGCCGACCGCGGACGTCGAGGAGGTGGCCGGCGACGAGCCCGTCACCTTCGACGAGCTCGCACAGCAGCGGCCCACCGCCCAGGGCGACACGCCGGGCGTCCTGGACGCGTTGCGCCGCACGGTGCTGGGCTATGACCTGCCCGAGGACACCGTGGCCGAGCTGCTGGACCGCCTGCGGGCCGACCAGCGGGACACCGACCCGGACCACGAACCCGACCGGGACGACGAGGTGGTGCGGGCGGAGCTCGACGTGCTCCGGGCACACGCCGACATCGCCGCGCTCTCGCGCAACCGACGGCTGGGCGACGAGGAGGACCGCCGCGAGGATCGCAGCGCCCGGGAGCACCTGCACGCCTACCTGCGCACCTTCGACGCCGACGCCCTGCCCACCAGCTTCGTGGACAAGCTCACCCGCGCCCTGGCCCACTACCACGTGACGGATCTGGACCGCAGCCCGGTCCTCGAGGACGCGCTGTTCCGCATCCACCTCGCGCAGCGGCGTGCCGCCGCGCACGTGCCCGTGGTCCTGGCCCTGCTCGAGCGGCTGCTCGTCGCCGGGGCGCCACCCGAGGGCGCACTGGGCGAGCAGCTGCGCCACACCCTCGACCGCCTCATCGTGGCGACCCAGGCCCGCCAGCCCGTGATCGGTGACCTGGCACGGCGGGTGCGCTACCGCTGCTTCGAGCGGCCGCGCCTGGCCGAGCGTCGCAGCCGGGTGTACGCCCGTGCCCGTGAGCACCTGCGCGCCCTGGCCGCTGACCCCGACCGCGCCGACCGTGACGAACGCATCCAGGAACTGATCGACACCTCGGAGCCGCTCCTGGGGCTACTGGAGGACCCGGCGGTCACCGCGGAGATGCTCGCGCCGCTGCTCGAGGTGCTCACCCGGCGCTACTACCGCACCCGTGACCTCGACCGGGTCACCACGGTGGACCTCGGCAGCTCCCAGGCCGTGGTGGCCGACTTCGTGGATCCCCGCGGCCAGGGCCGGGTGATCGCGCTGACGGCCACCGCCGACGACCTGTCAGAGTCCCTGCAGGCCACCGCACAGCTGGCCGGGAACCTCGACCCCGTCCAGGC
>SKTN01000384.1 GCA_007117945.1 Nitriliruptoraceae bacterium
GCTGGCCTCCTCCTGCGCCAGCTGCAGGAGCTCACTGCGGGCCTGGGCCTTGCGCTGTGGGTCGGGCCCCGGCGCATCCTCAGCGAGTTCGCGCAGCCGTCGGAGCTCATCCATGGTGCACACCTCCCGGGGCTTGCGCATCGCGATCCCCGTCGACGGCCAGCCGTACGCGCAGGTCCTCGCGGGCACGGTGGATCCGCGAGCGCACCGTGCCGAGGGGGATGTCGAGCACGCGGGCGACGTCGTCGTAGCTCAGGTCGTCCCACACGTGGAGCAGCAACGGCTCACGGTCGCGGGCAGGCAGCTGCATCAGCGCGTGGGCCACCGACGAGCTGGGCGCGAGCTCGTGGAGGCGGTGCTCCGGGCTGGACTGGGTGACGGCTGCCGGCTCCGAGCCCATCCGGGAGGCGGCCTCCTGCGCCTGCGCCTCCTCGCGGTGCTGTTGCTTCGCCAGGCGTGCGGCGATGCCGAACAGCCACGGCTTGGCCGACGGGTAGTCGGGGTCGTAGCGGTCGCGCTGCTGGAACGCGATCTTGAAGACCTCAGCGGTCAGATCCTCGGCGCGTCGCCCGACCCGTGTCCAGAGGAAGCGGTGGATCGCGTCGTAGTGCCGATCGAACACCTCGGCGAAGTGCGCAGGGTCCTCCCACGAACCGACGATGCTGTCGGCGTCGGTGGGTGCACCGTCGCTCACCCCGAGCCCTCCCTGCGGTCCGGTCACGGTCGTCGGATCGAGCGCCCGCGCGGGATCGAGCGGCCGTGCAGACCTCGGCATCGGCGGGCGGTCGGGTACCGCGCTCGACCTGCGACGGTATCCCGACCGCTGCTGGGCGCCAGGGCGGGCCGGTGCGGCGGTGGGCAACGGGCTCATCCCTGGTCGACGACGTCGACCACGATGCGCGCGGGGTCCTCCAGCTCAGCGACGGCGAAGTCAGCCGGCGCGTCCAGCCCGATGACCCAGGTCATCTGGCCGTGATGGTCTCCGGCCATCGCCACCTCGACGACCGGGCCGCCCGGACCCTCCAGGCGGAGCGGGCCGTCGTAGGTCTCCACCGCCTCGGTGCCGGTGAGGTCGACCCGCGTGCCCGAGGTGACGACCTCGAGGTGGTGCTCGCCCGCCAGCTCCAGGTCCTCACCGCTCGGGAAGGCCAGGATCGGGCCGTCCGTGGGTGCGACCTCGTAGGAGGGGACCGCGTCCTCGAACTCCAGGGCCAGCCGTGCGAAGCCGTCATGGTGGCCGACGCGCACATCCACGAGGTCGGCACGTCCGTGCCCGCCGTCGCGCGCTGCACGGGTCGCCTCGGCGATCAGCCCGGCGCGGTCCTCGTCAGCCGCAGCCTCCGACGTCGCATCCTCACCCGCAGCCTCCGACGTCGCGTCCTCACCCGCAGCCTCCGACGTCGCGTCCGCGTCCTCGGTGGCCTCCTCCTGCGCACGCGCGAGCGGCTGCAGGGTGGCGACCATCTCCTCGATGATCCCCCGTCGGACCTCGAGCTCCGGTTCGCCGAGCTCCGATGCCTGCGCGATGAGGGTCCGGCCATCGAACTCCACGTAGGTGCGGTGCACCTCGACGCCAGCATCGAGGTAGGCCTCGCCCGTCGCGGTGCCGTCGACCCGGAGCGTGGTGCGTCCGTCGATCTCCTCCTCCTCGAGCGCATCGACATCGGTGGCGGGGTCCTCGGCGATCAGGTCCCGCATGGCGTCGAGGTCGTGGTCCTCGACGATGAGCAGCACCGAGGAGGCCAGGGGCAGGACCGTGTCCGGCTCGATCGTGGGTGGCTCGACGTCGAACGCGCGGCAGGCAGCGGTCACCTCACCGTCGTTGACGTGCCAGCTGCTGGGGTAGTTGATCCGGTAGCCATCGCGTGGGTTCCCGCAGGCCGCCCCGAGCTCGGGCTGCGCCGCCGGGGTGACTGCCTCAGCGTCGGCGTCCGCTCGGTCCGTGGCGCTGGTCTCGTCAGTGACGGGGTCGGCTCCCGGTTCGTCGGTCGGCGCGCCGCAGGCGGCCAGCACGAGCCCGACCGCGGCGAGTGTCATGGTCAGCGGGGTGCGCATCGGTGCGTCTCTCCTCGCGATCGTGGGTGTGCGGCCGGGGGTGCCCGCCGCGTTCACCTGTGGTTCACGAGGGACCGGCCCGAGGTTCGCGGGGTTCGCTCAGCGCACACGGGCTTCCAGCCGCCCGGTCTGCCCTCGGCCCGGCTGGTCGCGATGGACCCAGCCGGGTAGCGCACCGTTGTCCACGACGTTGGGCTGCGGCCGCCGGTAGGTCGGAAGCCACCCTCGGCACGGTCCCTCCGGGTGCCCTGACGATGGGGCAGGTCGACCGGCGTCGGCTCGGGACAGGTGGCCCGTTGTCCGCGCCGGGGCGCTGAACTACCCCTCGAAGGACATCCGCTTCCGGCGTTGTGTCGCCGACACACGACCTGCCCAGGATCCAGCGGTGATCGTGGCGCTCGCGTGGCCGCTGCCCGGCGCCGCCGCACACCCTGCCAGCGACGCCCTGCCAGACCACGCCTCCGAGGGGGAGCGACCCGCATGACGACACGACAGGAGCATCTCGACACCGATTCGGGCACCGACGCTGCTGCGGGCCCCGACGGGCAGCGGACGGGGCCGCGAGCGCACCGCAGCCTGGGTCGACGGATCGCGCGGACCGTGGGCTGGGCTGGAGCGGGGCTGGTGGGTCTGCTGGTGGTCGCCCTCGGGCTGACCGCGGTGCTGGACGCGGTCGACCGTCGGCAGGTGCAGCCGCCGGGTGAGCTGGTGGAGCTCGCCGACGGGCGTCTCCTCCACCTCGACGTCACGGAGCCGGACGGTACGCCGGACACCGCGGGCGACCGGCCGACGGTGGTGCTCGAGGCCGGCGCTGGTGGGACCGCAGCGACCCAGGCCTGGTTGCAGTCCGAGCTCGCTGCGCACGCCACCGTCGTGGCGTACGACCGGGCCGGCTACGGCTTCA
>SKTN01000342.1 GCA_007117945.1 Nitriliruptoraceae bacterium
AGGAGGTCGTGGCCCACGGGCTGCGGTGGGAACGGCGTGTCGTGTCCGGGGACGCGGTGCGCTACACCGGCTCGGACCACTCGACCCGCGGCCGGCTCACCAGGGTGACGGTCACCGTCTCTCCGGGGGCGGTCCACGTCCGCAGCTTCGGCCGCTGACCTCGGTGAGGTGTGCAGCGATGTGACCTGGGATCGGTCGCTTCGCTGCGCACCTTGGCGGGCAGGACCGGGCCCAGCGCCGTGTGCCACCGGCCGCGCAGCGCCGCGCCGCGACCGGCGCGGCGTTTCAGCTCCGGTCGGGTACCACCACCGTCAACCCGAGCGGCGGCAGGGTGAGGTCCACCGAGGCGGGGCGCCCCACCACCTCGATGTCGCTGGCCTCCACGACCCCGTTGACCGCCCCGGTGCCACCGAAGCGTTCCTCGTCGGAGTTGAACACCTCGCGCCACCGACCGCCCTCGGGAACGCCGATGCGGTAGGGGGAGCGGGTGACCGGCGTGAGGTTCCACACCACCACCGCATCGTCGTGGCCCGGTGCCCGGCGAAGGAAGGAGACCACCGACTGCTGGTGATCGGAGGCATCGATCCACTCGAAACCGTCACCGCGCGCGTCCCCGGCGTGCAGGGCCGGGAGCTCGCGGTACAGGGCGTTCAGCGCCGAGGTGTAGGTCAGCAGCGCGGCGTGCCCCTCCTCCTCGAGCAGGGTCCAGTCGAGCTGGGTCTCCACGTTCCAGCCGTCACGCACACCGAACTCCGTGCCCATGAACAGCAGCTTCTTGCCCGGCGTCGTGTACTGCGCCCCGAGCAGCAGCCGCAGGTTCGCCCGCTGCGCCCAGGCGTCGCCCGGCAGCTTCGACAGCATCGAGCCCTTGCCGTGGGACACCTCGTCGTGGGACAGCGGCAGGCAGAAGGACTCGCTGGCGGCGTAGACGGAGCGGAAGGTGAGTTGGTCCTGCTTGCTGCCGCGGAACAGCGGGTCGGTGCGGAAGTACTCGAGGGTGTCGTGCATCCACCCGAGGTCCCACTTGTGGTCGAAGCCCAGGCCGCCGTGCTCCGGGGAACGGGTGACCCCGTCCCAGGCCGTGGACTCCTCGGCGAAGGTGACGGCCCCGGGGTGGTGGCGGGTCACCTCGTTGTTGCAGCGCTGGAGGAAGCTGACGGCCTCGAGGTGCTCGTTGCCGCCGTGCTCGTTGGGGATCCACTGCCCCTCGTCGCGCGAGTAGTCGAGGTAGAGCATCGAGGACACCGCGTCGAGGCGCAGCCCGTCGGCGTGGAAGCGCTCCAGCCACGACATCGCCGAGGACAGCAGGAAGCTGCGCACCTCGCCGCGTGCGTAGTTGAACATCGCCGAGTTCCAGTCGGGGTGGATGCCGCGACGGGGGTCCTCGTGGTCGTAGAGGTGGGTGCCGTCGAAGGTGGCCAGCGCCCACCAGTCGTCGGGGAAGTGGGAGGGGACCCAGTCGAGGAGCACGCCGATACCGGCCTGGTGCAGCTGGTCGATCAGCCACATCAGGTCCTCAGGGGTGCCGTACCTCGACGTCGGGGCGAAGTAGCCGGACGTCTGGTAGCCCCAGGAGCCGTAGAAGGGGTGCTCCATCACCGGCAGGAACTCCACGTGGGTGAAGCCGGCCCGCTGGACGTGGGCGATGAGGTGCGGGGCGAGCTCGCGGTAGGTCAGGAACCGCTCGCCGTCCTCGCCCCGCTGCCAGGAGCCGAGGTGGACCTCGTAGATCGAGATCGGGGCCTCGCGGTGCTGGCGCTCACCGCGGGTGGCCATCCACTCGTCGTCCCCCCAGGTGTAGTCGAGCTGCCACAGCTTGGAGGCGTTGGCGGGTGGCGTCTCCGCGTGGGTGGCCAGGGGGTCGGCGTGCTCGACCACCTCGCCGTGGACGGTGGTGACGGCGTAGCGGTAGGCCTGGCCGTGGGCGGCGCCGGTCACGAAGCCTTCCCACACCCCACTGGCGGCACGCGGGGTCAGGCGGTGCGTGGCGGGGTCCCAGCCGTTGAAGTCACCGATGACGCTCACGGCCTGGGCGTTGGGGGCCCACACCGCGAAGGTCGCGCCCTCGGCGCCGCCGTGGGACTCGTCGGTGAGGTGGGCACCGAGGTGGTGGTGCAGCGCGAGGTGTGAGCCCTCGGCGAACAGGTGCAGATCGTCGTCGCTGAGACGGGAGGTGGGTGCGGGCACGGTGCTGGCCTTCGGTCGGCGGGCGGGTGCGCGCGGCAACGGTGGCGATCACCTGCCGGGGCTGCCTCTGGAGGTGTTGGTCCCCACGGTAGTGGGCGGGACGGCGGCGACGTCGGGAGGGCGTGCCGGCTCAGCCGCTGCCGTCGCCGACACGAGCCTCGGCCGCTGCGGCAGCCTCTGGGCCGAAGCGCCGCAGACCGAGGACGACCCAGAACGCCAGCAGCAGGCTCGTGCCGATCAGGACCGGGACCGCCCCGAGCTGGGCGATGAGGGGGATCGAGGCCGCGGTGAACAGCCCACCGCCGACCACCGGCTCGAAGAGCAGCTGCTTGTAGCCGAAGGCCTCCAACCCACCGGAGCGGTTCGGCGGGTCGGCGATGCGCATCAACAGCAGGCCCGTGACGGTCATCCCCATCGACTGCCCGAAGTCGCCGAGCCCCCGCTCGTAGGCGTACTCCGGGACGATCCGTGGCGCGAGCAGCAGGAAGGCCCCGACGTTCCAGGCGATGCCGGCGAGGGCGAGCACGAGGAAGGGTCCGAGGTTGCCGCCGATGGCCTCGAGCGACAGCGTGCCCAGCGCCGCGACGATGATCAGGTCCAGGGCCGCGCCGGAGATCCGGTTGATCAGGTGTCGGTCCACCAGCCGGGCGCGTCCCGTGCGGTCGAGGACGAGCTGGAGCAGCACCCCGCCGAGCATCGCCATCGGGAACAGCGGGAGGTGGACCAGCAGCTCCAGGCCGTCCTCACCGCCCCAGGTCGC
>SKTN01000153.1 GCA_007117945.1 Nitriliruptoraceae bacterium
CCGGCCGCCCGCAGGGTCAGCGCGCAGGTCAGCCCGGCGAGCCCGGCACCGACGATCAGGACGTCCGCGTCGGCCATCGTCAGGCGGCCTGCCCGTCGAGCAGGGCCGCCTCGAGGGCCGCGACCAGGGTGGTGTGGGTGAAGGTGAAGCCCGCGTCGGTGAGACGGGCGGGCAGGACCCGGTTGCTGACCGTGGCCAGGGTCACACCCATCTCCCCGTAGAGCAGGCGGATCGCCACGGGCGGGATGGGCAGCACCGTCGGGCGGCGCAGGACCTGGCCCAGCGCCCTGGTCAGCTCACGGTTGGTCACCGGTTCGGGCCCGACGAGGTTGACGGGGCCGGACAGCTCGTCGTGCTCGGCGAGGAAGCGCAGGGCGCGGACCTCGTCCTCGAGGGAGATCCACGGTACGTACTGGCGACCGTTGCCGACCCTGCCGCCCACACCGAGGCGGAAGGGGAGGTCGATCTTGTCGATCAGGGGCCCGTCCTCGGCGATCACCACCCCGGTGCGCGGGTGGATCGTGCGGATGCCGGCGTCGATGGCGGGCTGGGCGGCCTGCTCCCAGGCCACGCACACCTCGGCGAGGAAGTCGTCGCCGGGGCCGGAGTCCTCGGTGAGGATCTCGTCCCCGCGGTCGCCGTAGAACCCGACCGCCGAGCAGGAGAGGAACACCCGGGGTGGCGCATCCAGGGCCGCCAGGGTCCGGGCGAGGAGGCCTGTGCCCTGCTCGCGTGAGTCGCGGATGCGCCGTTTGGTGTCCTCGGTCCACCGGGCCGCACCGATCGGTTCGCCGGCGAGGTGGATGACGACGTCCACACCCTCGAGCTTGGCGCCCTCGATGCTGCCCCCTGCGACGTCCCACACGACGTCCTGTGCCTGTGCCCGGGCGGCGTCACGGGTCACCCGCTGGACCTGGTGCCCCGCAGCGGCGAGCGAGGCCGCGAGTGCCTCGCCGATCAGCCCCGTCGAGCCGGTGATCGCGTATCTGGCCACCCGTCAACCCTCCACGTGTCGGTGTCGGTGAGCTTCGCAGATGCGACGCCCCTCGGACGGGCTCACGACGGGAGGAGCCCGCACCGGCCGGCCGACGGGGGGTTCGGACGGCCGGGGCGGGCCGTTCGTCAGGCCCCGTGGGACCCGACGAGCTTCCAGGTCGCAGGCAGGAGCGCGGCAGCCAGCGCGAGCTTGACGGCGTCACCGATGAGGAAGGGCACGGCACCGAGCAGGGTGGCCTCCACGATCCCGACGCCGAGCACCAGCGCCAGGCCCGTGACGCCCGCGGCGTAGATGACGAGGTTGCCGACCGCCATCAGCGCCACGGTGCGTGCGACGGTGCGGTCGTTGCCCAGCCGTGCCAGGCGTCCCACGATCCAGGCGGCCGCGACGAAGCCGATGATGTAGCCGAAGGAGGCCCCGCCCGTGGCCGTGAACCACGGCACGCCGGCGACGCCCAGCACGAGGTAGAGGCTGGCACCCAGCGTGGCGCGGCCGGCGCCCAGCGCCGCGGCACCGAGTAGCACCGCGAAGGTCTGGCCCGTCACGGGGACGGGACTGAAGGGCAGGAACACCGCCACCTGTGCCGACAGCCCGATCACCGCGGCGAAGGTGCCGATCAGGGCGATGTCGCGGACGCGCTCGCCCGGGACAAGGTCGGCGAGCACCCGGCCGGGTGCGATCGGGTTCGGGGCCGAGATGGCGCTCACGGGGACCTCCGGGGGGTGTCGTGCGGTGGCGGCGTCACGCTGGTGGCGCTCACGATAGGCGAGCGGCCCGTCGCCGTCACCGCCAACCCCGCAGGTAGGGGGTCGGGACGCTCGCCCGGGCCTCGGCGCCGAGCGCCCGGGCGGCGTGCTGCGGCCAGTAGGGCTCCCGCAGCGACGCCCGGCCGAGGAGCACCAGGTCGGCCTGGCCGGCGGCCACGATCGCCTCGGCCTGGTGGGGGTCGGTGATCAGCCCCACGGCGGCGGTGGCCACGGACGCCTCCGCGCGGATCCGGGCGGCGAAGGGCACCTGGTACCCGGGCCCGGTGGGGATGGACACGCCGGGGACGGCACCGCCGGAGCTGCAGTCGACGAGGTCGACGCCCAGAGGCACCAGTTCGCGAGCCAGGGAGACCGGCTCGTCGGCCGTCCAGCCACCGTCGACCCAGTCGGTCACCGACAGACGCACCAGGAGGGGCAGGTGGTCGGGCCACACCTCGCGGATCGCGGCGACGACCTCGCGGGTGAGGCGGGTGCGTCCCGCCAGGTCACCGCCGTAGGCGTCGTCGCGCCGGTTGGCCAGGGGCGAGTGGAAGCTGTGCAGCAGGTAGCCGTGGGCGGCGTGCACCTCCACCGCCTCTGCGCCGGCGTGCAGCGCCCGCTCGGCCGCGGCGCGGAAGTCGGCGACCACCCCGGCGAGCGCGGTGGTGGTCAGTTCGTGGGGCGTGGGGAGGTCGTCGGCGAAGGGCACCGGGCTCGGCCCGACCACGGGCCAGCCGCCCTCGCCGATCGCCACGGGTCCGCCGCCCTCAGCCGGTGGGGCCGTGGAGGCCTTGCGGCCGGCGTGGGCGAGCTGGACCCCCGCCACGGCGCCGTGGGCGCGGATCGCCCCGAAGGTCGGCGCAAGCGCCTCGGCCTGGGCGTCCTCCCACAGCCCGAGACAGGCCGGCGAGATGCGCCCCTCGGGGGCGACGGCGGTGGCCTCGGTCAGCACCAGGGCGCTGCCGCCGACCGCCCGGGAGACGAGGTGGACGTGGTGCCAGTCGTTGGCGAGGCCGTCCACGGCGCGGTACTGGCACATCGGGGCGACACCGATGCGGTTGCGCAGGGTCACGCCGCGCAGGGTCATCGGCGACAGCAACGCGCTCATCAGCCGGCCGTCCCGGGGGTGCCGGCGGTGCCGGGGGCGCCGGGGGTGCCGGGCATCCCGGCAGCACCGGCCGGTCCGGGTGCGCCCGCGGCGACGGGCGCCAGACGCCGTTCCAACGCGGCGACCAGTCGCTCGGCGGAGCCCGCCACCAGGTGCATGTACAGGCCCGGTTCGGTCAGCTCCACCTCGTTGACCAGCCAGGTGCCGGCGTCGTCGACCAGCAGGTCCACCCGGGCGAAGAGGGGGTCGTGGCCCGTGACCTCGACCACCCAGCGGGCGAGACGGGCGGCGTCCTCGGGGATGCTCACGACGGGCTCGTAGCTCCCGCCACGGTCGATCTGGACGAGGAAGGCGCCCTCGGCGGGGCGCTTGCGTACGGCGTGGCTGACGGCGCCGTCGAAGAGCACCACGCTGAGCTCACCGACGGTCTCGATGCTCGGCAGGTAGGGCTGGACGAGGGCGTCGCCGGCGGCGGTGAGGGCATCGAGGTGGTCCTGGCCCTGCGGTGGTGTGCAGCGCAGCAGCCCGTCCCCGCCCGCACCGATGGCGGGTTTGAGGACCACCTCCGGCCAGTCCCGCGCCGTCGCCAGCGCCCCCAGATCGACGTGGTCGCCCCGCGCGAGCCACGCGGTGGGCACCAGGGGCATCCCGCGCTCCTCGAGTTCCAGCAGGTACCCCTTGTGGGTGTTCCAGCGCACCACCTCGGCGCTGTTGTGCAGCGTGGTGACCGCGGCCACCTCGGCGGCCCAGGCGACGAAGCGGTCACGGCGCGCCGGGTAGTCCCAGGTGGTACGGATCAGCACGGCATCGAGGTCCTGCCAGGCGACCCGTGGGTCGTCCCAGGCGTGCAGTTCGGCCTGGTGACCCGCCGCCTCGAGGGCCGCGAGCAGGGGTGCGTCGTCCTGGTCGGTGAACTCCTGATCGGCAGCGGTGGCCAGGGCGATGCGCACGGGACGGGACTCCGGACTCGAGGGGCGGGAGCGCAGCGGCGGGGAGGGTGCCGCCAGGGCAGGGCCGGCCACGCTACCCCGGAGCCGTCGAGGGAGCCGTCGAGGCCAGCCGCGGCCCCGTGGCCTGCGTCAGCCGCGGCCCCGTGGCCTGCGTCAGCCGCGGCCCCGTGGCCTGCGTCAGCCGCGGCCCCGTGGCCGACGGTCGGCGCGGAAGGGGAAGCGCTCCCGTACGGCCGCGACCTCTGCAGGGTCCACCTCGACGTCGAGGGTCGCCTCCTGAGTCGCCGCGCTGGCCACCACCTCGCCGAGGGGGTCCACGACGCGGCTGTCACCGGCGTACTCCAGCCCGCCGCCGCTACCGACCCGGTTGACGCCCACCACGTAGCACTGGTTCTCGACCGCCCGGGCATCGAGGAGCAGCCGCCAGTGGTGGCGTCGGGCGGCCGGCCAGTTGGCGACCACCACCTCGACGTCCACGGCGGGGTCCCGGTCCCAGTACAGGTCGGCGAAGCGCAGGTCGTAGCAGACCGACAGGCCCACACGGGCGCCGGCGATCTCCAGGGTGGCCTCCTCCGCGCCGGCGTCGAACCGCTCGTGCTCACCGGCGTAGGAGAAGGGGTGGATCTTGTCGTAGCGGGCGAGCAGACCGTCGGGGCCCACGACCACCATGGAGTTGGTCGGCAGGGCCCCGTCCACCTCGTCGTCGGGCAGCAGGGCCAGGGAGCCGGCGATCAGCGTGCCGTGGGTGCGCGCCTGGGCGTGCAGCCAGTCGAGCGTGGGCCCGTCGGAACGCTCCGCCGTGAGGTGGGTCTGCATGGAGAACCCCGTGGGGAACATCTCCGTGAGCAGGATGAGGTCGGGAGCGGCTGCAGTGGCGCGGGCCAGCAGCGGCTCGAGGTGGGCGAGGGTGGCCTCGCGATCCTCGAAGACGATGTCGTGCTGGAGGGCGGTGATCCTCACGTCGAGGCCTCCCCTGAGGTGTCGGGTGGGGTGTCGGTCTCGCCGCCGGATGACGCGGCGGCATCTGCGGCGCGCGCGGCTCGGGCGCGGCGCGCCTGGTAGCGGTCGACCGGGTCCGGTTTCAGCCCCCGCAGGCCGTACCACAGCAGGTTCACCACGTGGGCGGCGACCTGGTCGCGGGGCCAGTCACGGTGCTCGAGCCACCACTCCCCCACCAGGGCGACGGCACCGACCAGCATCAGCGCGTACATCGGCGCGGTCTGTGCATCGAACCCGCTGTCGCCGAAACCGTCGACGAGCTGCTGCTCCGCCCGGGTGGCGATGTCGGAGATGACGCTGGCGAAGGAGCCCCCGGTCATGCCGATCGGTGCGTCGCGGATCAGGACCCGGAAGCCGTCCTCGTGGTCCTCGATGTAGGTCAGGAAGCCCTCGGCGGCGGACTCGGCGACCGCGCGCGGGTCCTGGGCCTCGAAGGCCCCCGCGATCGAGGTCGTCAGCCGGCGGACCTCCCGGTCCACGACCACGGCGTAGACCCCCTCCTTGCCGCCGAAGTGCTGGTAGACCACGGGCTTGGACACCCCGGCGCGCTCGGCGATCTCCTCGATCGAGGTGGCTTCGAACCCGCGCTCGGCGAACAGTGACCGTGCGACCCCGACGAGCTGCTCCCGCCGCTGCTGGGCGGTCATCCGCACCCGCTTGGTCACGTCCCCGCTCCTCGTCGACCCCGCACCGTACCGCCGGCACACCCCGGGGAGGCCGGTAGGGTGGGCAGGTGTCCACCTCCCCCGCCCCGTCCTCCCCTGCCGCCGGGCCGCCGTCCCTCGACGCGGCGCTGGACGCCATCGGGGCCGGTCTGGACGCGGTCGGCGGGTGGCTGGTGCAACGCAGCGGCACCCTCGCGGTGACGGAGAAGGCCGACGGCACCCCGGTCACCGACGCCGACACCCACGTCGACGACCGACTCCGGGAGCATCTCGCCGCGGCCTTCCCCCACCACGGCGTGCTCAGCGAGGAACGGGGCACCGTCGCGCCCGATACGGAGTGGACCTGGGTCATCGACCCGGTGGACGGCACCTCGAACTACACCAACGGGCTGCCCTACTGGTGCATCTCCGTCGCCCTGCTCCAGCACGGCGAACCGGTCCTCGGCGTGATCGACGCGCCGGCGCTCGGCCGCCGCTACACCGCCCTGGTGGGACGCGGCGCATGGCTGCAGGCCCGGTGGACGTCCCTGGACGGCGAGCAACAGCGGTCCACCACGCGGCCCCTCGAGGTGCGCAGCCCCGTCGACTGGCGCGACCCGACCCACGGTCACGTCCCGGTGATGCTGACCTCGGGCACGGCCAAACGTGCACGGGGCGCGGGCCTGGCCCTCAACCCCCGGGTCATGGGCTCCACCGCCCTGGACATCGCGCTGGTGGCCGAGGGCGTCGCCGCCGCCTCCATCGCCGTGGAGCCCAAGGTCTGGGACATCGCGGCCGGGGCACTGCTGGTCCGCGAGGCCGGTGGCGCCGTGGTGACCATCGAGCGCGAACCGCTGCTGCCGCTGACCCGGGGCCTCGAGCAGGAGGGCCGCTCCGCGATCACCGCGACGGGGCCGGAGGTGGCCTACGTCCAGGAACTCAGCCGGGCACTGCTGGCCTGAGCCGGCGACGACGACCCGGGCCCGCACCATCGACGATCGCCGTTCAGCGCCAGCCGGGCTCCACGGTGCCGGCGCCCTCCGCCGGCCGCTCCCCTGCCGGCAACCGGACGATGAAGCGTGACAGGCCCTCGCTGCGGACGTAGCTGAGCTCACCACCCATCGCCCCCACCAGCAGCTGGGAGATCCACAGGCCGAGCCCCGTCGACCCGTCCCCACCTCCGGTGGTGAAGGGCTCGTACATCGCCCCCACCCCCTCGGGCGGGACGCCCGGGCCGTGATCGGCCACCTCGAGTTCCACGGTGCCGTCCCCACCATCGGCGAGGCGGATCCGGATCGGGGGTGCACCGTGCTTGTGCGCGTTGGTGAGCAGGTTCCACAGCACCTGGGCGAGTCGCGAGCGGTCGGCGGCTGCCACCACCGCCGGACCGCTCCACAGCTCGAGGGCGACGTCCTGGGCGAACCGGCCGGGGAGCTCATCGAGGGTCTCCGCCACGAAGGCATCGAGGGGCACGAGTTCGTGCTGGAGCTCCAGCGCGCCCGCCCGTGCCCTCCCGAGGTCCAGGAGGTCGTCCAGCAGGCGCAGGGCACGTCGGATCTGGCGCCGACCGGCGTCGCTGAGCAGGGCGATCTGCTCCCGGGGCAGGTCCATCGACCGGGCAGCCAGCAGCTCCGCCGAGGTCGCCGCCGTGGCCATCGGTGCGCGCAGATCGTGGGCCAGCATGTCGATCAGCGCGCGGCGCCACGCCAGCTCGCGGTCGCGGGACGCCAGCGCGTCGGCGACGAGGCGCTGCTGCTCGCCGATCCGGCGGGCCAGCAACCCGCCGGCCACGGCGACGATGCCCGTCCCTATCAGGGGGTAGACCAGCCGGTCGACGGCCATCGGCAGCGCCAGCACCGAGGTGGTGTAGGCCCAGCTCGCGGCCCACACCAGGGCCCCGTAGGTCCAGGCGCCGAGAGCCCCGCCCGCGCCGAGCACGGTGGCGCCCTCCACCACCAGCAGGAACAGCAGCAGATGGTGCCCCGACGCCGGGGCGAAGCTGTAGAGGCCGACGAAGACGGTGACGAGCAGGACATCGACCAGGAAGGCCCACCGGACCACACGGGCCAGCGCCGCCTGATCCCCGGCGCGTCCCTCCGCGGCGCGGAGCAGCAGGTTGACGACCACGGCCAGGGCGATCACCCCGAGACCGACCAGGACCGGGGTCGGCGCCCGTCCGTCCAGCACCCCGTACCGCAGGCTGTCGAGCAGCAGCACGAGCAGGAACAGCCAGCGGGTCAGCCACAGCGGGTCCGCTGCCCGCACGTAACGGCGGAGCGCAGCACCCACCGGCCGCACCCCACGCGTCGCGCCGCGCTCCCCGTCCATCCGGCCCTCGAGCAGGCGCGCGGACCCGGCTACCCCGAGTGGTGCGGCGTCACGACACCCGCGAGCACCCTAACGCCACCCCTGCGCCGGCTCTAGGGCCCAGCGACCCCGGTGGATGTCAGGTGACCATCTGCGGTGGGGGCAGGCGGCCTTCCGGCGCGGGGGAGGCGCGGACCGGGACAGCCGCGCCGACCGCACCCCACGCACCGTCCGATCCACCGGGGTGCGCCAGCGCCGAAGCACGGGTGCGCACCGCCGGGCGGACTGGTCTCCAACCGCTCGGACGGGCAACCTTGCGCACAGTCCCCGAGCAGGAGAGCAGCATGGACATCCCGACCACGATGCGTGCCGCGCGGATCCACGCCTACGGCGGGCCGGAGGTGCTGACCGTCGAGGAGGTGCCCGTGCCCTCGCTCGCCCCCGGCGAGGTGCTGGTCGAGGTGCTGGCTGCCAGCGTCAACGGCGCGGACCTGGAGCTGCGCCGCAGCGGGTTCGACGGCTACTACGAGCCGCCGCGCACCCTGGGCATCGACCTGTGCGGGGTGGTGCGTGCGGTGGCCGAGGACGTGGAACGGCTGCACGTCGGCGACCGGATCCACGGTCGTCGCTCCTCCGCGGCCCGGGGCACCTACAGCACCTTCGCCGCCGTGGACGCCGACGATCTGATCGCCGTACCGGCGGGGATGGAGGACAGCGTCGCCGCGGCGGTTCCGGTCGTCGGGCTGGCCGCATGGCACGCGGTGGTCGAGGTCGGCCGCACGGCACCGGGAGATCGGGTGCTGATCCACGGCGCCGGCGGTGGGGTCGGCTTCCTCGCCGCGCAGTTCGCCCGCCACCTCGGCGCCCAGGTGATCGCCTCCGACGTGGCCGAGGCGCACGCGGCGCTGCGCGACATCGGCGTCACGGAGGTGCACGACTTCCGGACCACCGACGTCATCGCCGCGGCGGGCACCGTCGAGGTGGTGATCGATCCCGTGGGCGGCCCGGTCACCGACGCCTCCCTGGCCGCGCTGTCGGAGGGTGGCCGGCTGGTCAGCCTGGTCGCCGAGCCCGATCAGGACACCGCACGGCGACGGGGCGTCACGGCCACGATGCTCGACTCCTGGATGGACCGTGGGCATCTGGCGAGGATCGACGAACTCCTGGTCGCCGGTGCGGTCACCCTCGAGGTGGGCGAGGTCCTGCCCCTCGAGGAGGCCGCGCGGGCCCACGAGCTCGCGGAGAGCGGGGCGGTCCGGGGCAAGATCGTGCTCGATCCGCGTCGCTGATCCCGCCTGCGCGCAGCCACGGCACAACGAAGCCCCCGCCGATGGCTCGGCGGGGGCTCGTCTCGCCAGCGACGATGCGCGCGTGGGGCGTGTGATGGGCTGGAGTGGACCCGTGCCGCACCCCCTTGGTGGGGTGTCGGTCGGTCGCCTCTCCCCGCCCTCGGCCCTTGACGGCCGGTCGGACGGTGCTGATCATCACACGGGCTTGCGGGGGCAGCCCCTGTGGGCTGGCCCGGAAAGCTGGTGGGGCTACGGAAGTGGAGCTGCCGGGAGTCGAACCCGGGTCCCGCGACCCCGACGCGCTGGGCTCTACGTGCGTAGGTTCCGGATCGTCTCGGGCACGGTGCTCCGGAGCCAGACAGCCTCCGTGACCCATACCACCGTGCAGTTGTTCCCCGCGGCCCGGCGGTCAGTGCCGTGGGGTGGAGCCTCGTTATGTCGATCCGACCCGCGTACGAGGCGTCAGCGGCGGATCGTCGCGGTCGTTATGCCGCGATGGCAACTTCCTGATCGGCAGTTGTGTGTTCCCACGCGTTTTGTCGAGGTCGCGTGAGCACCCTCGGCACGCTCCCATGGCATCGGACTGGTCACGGTCGAGACCGTGTCAGCCCCATGTCGGGTCGTGCGCATCGTCGCTGTGGAGTTGTCAACCCGTCCTGGGATGTCGCCCGGGCCGGCCTTGCAACGTACACCATGCTGCCCGGTGTGGCTAGCCGTCCGGTTGCGGGCTCATGGCCGCGCGGTCACGGCTGCCCGACCTTCCATGATGCCGCCGACTCGTCGGGTGCTGCCGCGCCGCGCGCTCCCCCTCCCATCGGCCGGGGACCGCAGCGACTTGAGCGGTCGGCACCGCCCGCGGGCCGCACCGTGCCGCCCCGCCGCGCTCAGCGCCGCCGCTCCTTCATCGCCCGCTCGATCTCGCGCTTGGCGTCGCGCTCCTTGGCGGTCTGACGCTTGTCGGCGACGTTCTTGCCGCGGCCGATCGCGAACTCGAGCTTGATCTGCCCCCCGCGCAGGTACAGCCGGGTGGGGACCAGGGAGACCCCCTTGGCGGCCACGGCGTGCCCGAGCTCGTCGAGCTCACGGCGGTGGAGCAGCAGCTTGCGCGGGCGGGTGGGGTCGTGGTTGTTGCGGTTGCCGAAGGCGTACTCGGGGATGTGGGCCTGCATGAGCCAGGCCTCCCCCCGCTCATCGATCTTGACCCACGCCTCGACCAGGGAGCCCTTGCCACCGCGCAGCGACTTGACCTCGGTGCCCTGGAGCACGAGGCCGGCCTCGTACCGGTCGTCGAGGTGGTAGTCGTGACGGGCCTTGCGGTTGCTGACGATCAGCTTGGTGCCGTCACCACCGGACTGCTGCGCGTTCTTCGCCATAGCTGCCCAGCGTAGCGAGAGCGCACCGGGGGCCTGCGGTGCGGGAGGCGCTCCAGCTCAGCAGGCGATGTAGGCACAGGGGTTGCGTGGCACCCCGGCCTCACGCACCTCGAAGTGCAGGTGCGGGCCGTAGCTGTTCCCGGAGTTGCCCATCGTGCCGAGCACCTGGCCGGCCGCGACCTGCTGTCCCGCACCCACGGACACCGATGCGAGGTGGGCGTAGATCGTCGCCATCCCGCCGGCGTGGGACACGGTCACGTAGTTGCCGAACCCACCACCGCACCCCCATGAGGTGGTGGGGTGACAGCTCGAGATGGCCGTGACCACCGTGCCGGGACGCGAGGCCACGATCGCGGTGCCCTCGCCACCGCCGATGTCGACGCCGTTGTGGTTGCGGCCCCAACGGGGCCCGAAGGGCGAGGTCAGTCGACCCGGCGCGGGACGCAGCCACGGCCCGCTGGGCGCGGCGGTCGGTGGTGGCTCGGGCTGCGACGGGGGTGCCGGCTGGGTCGACCCACCCCCAGCGGCAGCCTCCTCCTCCTGCGAGGGGGCGCCGTTCCCGTCGCCGCCATCGCCTCCCTGGTCAGCGGCCGCCCGACGTGCTGCCGCCGCCTCCTCCTCGGCACGGGCGGCAGCGGCCG
>SKTN01000239.1 GCA_007117945.1 Nitriliruptoraceae bacterium
CACCGCCCCGCCCGTCAACGACACCGCCCCGCCCGTCAACGACACCGCCCGGCCCGTCAACGGCGCCGCCCCGCCCGTCAGCTGCGACGCCCGGTCCGCCCACCCCCGACGACCCCGGGCGCACGACCCCGCACCCGCAGCCACCAGGTCCGCACCCAGGGACCCCAACGGAAGGGCACCGCCCACCGCTGGGCCACATCGCCAGCGGACACCAGCGCACGGGCGTCCAGCTCACGACGCCGCTCGAGCGCGCGCGGGGTGCCTCCTACCAGCCGCCACAACGCCCGCGGGAAGGCGCTCGGCACCGTGATCAGCAGCTCCAGGCTCTTCAGCTTGGTGGTCACCAGCAACAGGGGCCACGAGCGCACCGCCGGGCGATCGCAGGTCAGGGTGACCAACAGGCGGTTCGCGTGGTTGAGCGCCTCGACCGCGGGTGTGCGGCGGGGGCCGGCACCGCCCCGCTCATGGGTGGCCAGCGCCGCGGGCTCGTACCAGGCGCTCCAGCCCCGGCGGCGCGCCCGCCAGTCCACCTCGACGTCGTCGAAGTAGGCGAAGAGGTCCTCGGACAGCACCTGCCCGTCCGCCCAGCGGATGTCCTCGAGCATCGCCCGCCGGTGCAGCACGCACGCGCCCGACGCGCCGAACACCTCGCCGGGGGCGATGGCATCGTGGTCGACGCTGCCCTCGCCCCGGTTGCGGTAGAGCCGGGCGGTGGTCAGCTCGTGGCCGGTGGTGTCGATCAGGGGACGCCCCTCGGCATCGGGGACCGCACGTCGCACCCGGGGTTGGACGCTGCCGCAACGGGGGTCCTGCACCAGGCGGGCGGCGCACCGACTGACCAGGTCGGGTGCGGCCACGACGTCGGGGTTGACCAGCAGCACCGCTTCCACGCGGTCGTCCAGGAACCCCAGGGCCGCGTTCACCCCGCCGCAGAACCCGCGGTTGCGTGCGGAGCGGATCAGGCGCACCGGGTGGGCCGCCGCACCCGACGCCGCGGCATGGAGCGCCGCACCCCCCACCCCGGCACGGGCCGCCGCACCCGAGGCCGCGGCTCGGGCCGCCACGGCACGGACCACCTCGACGGAGGCGTCCTCGGAGGCGTTGTCCAGCACCACCACCTCGAGATCGGGGTGATCCTGCGCGGCCAGGCTGGCCAGCAGGGCACCGAGGTGCTCGGCGCTGTTCCAGGCGATCACGATGGCGGCGATGCGCACCCGCGTCAGCCCCGGGCCTGGCGGCGCTGCAGCCGGGGCAGGGGGATCGGTCCGGCCTTGCCGTCCCCGGTGCGCCGCACCGGCCCGTCGGCGACCACGGCACTGGCGGACAGATCGACCAGGCCCGCGCCCCCCGGTGCGGGTTGGACCGCGAAACGGGCGGCCTCGGCGACCACCGCCCAGGTCTCCCGTCCGGAGGCGTCGGTCACCGAGCAGGCGATGGCGTAGTGCCCGGCCAGCAGGTGGGCGGTGAAGCGGACCTCGACCACCGCCTCCTGCCAGGGGCGCAGCGGACCGACCCCCACCCCCTGCCAGGTGGTGTGGAGCTCGTAGAGGTGGGTGCCGTCCCCCCGGGAGACCACCACGCCGACGGAGCACACCTCCACCTCGGTCAGGGCACGCAACCGGACCCGCAGGACCAGGGGACTGGAACGCGCGACCTCGGTGGCGAGCTCGCCGTCGCTGTCGAGGAGCCGGACGTCGTCGATGGCGACCTGGCGGGGACCGCGGCGACGGTCCACCCGCGGCGCCGCGCTGGAGACCACGCGCTGCTTGTACAGCTCCACACCCTCGCTGACCGGTCCGTCGAACAGCGCCCGCCCCCGGTCGAGCACGATCGCGCGGTCGCACATCTCCCGGACCGCGTCGAGGTCGTGACTGACGAGCACGAAGGTCTTGCCCGCGTCCCGGAAGGTGCGCATGCGGTCCAGGGACCGCTCCTGGAACTCCGCGTCCCCCACCGCCAGCACCTCGTCCACCAGCAGGATGTCGGGGTCCACCGTCACCGCCACGGCGAAGCCGAGCCGCACCTCCAGCCCCGAGGAGTAGGTGCGCACCGCGGTGTCGAGGAGGTGCTCGACCCCGGCGAACTCGACGATCTCGTCGAACCGCTCGGCGATCTCCGTTCCCGACAGCCCGAGGATCGCCCCGTTGAGCCGGATGTTCTCCCGGCCGGTGAGGTCCCCGTGGAACCCCGCCCCGAGCTCGAGCAGGGAGGCCACCCGGCCGTTGGTGCGCACGGTGCCCTCATCGGGCGGCAGGATCCGGGCGAGGAGCTTGAGCAGCGTCGACTTGCCCGAGCCGTTCGGGCCGATCACCGCCACGGACTCCCCGTGCTCGATGGTGAAGCTGACGTCCTCGAGGGCGTTGAAGTCGGTGTAGGAGGCCCGCCGCATCCGGTAGAGGCGCTCCTTGAGCCCGGAGGGCCGCTCGTGGAACAACCGGAAGGTCTCAGTGACCCGGTCGACGACCACGGCTGGCTGGTTCGGGTCCGCCATGGCCCCGGCCAGCTGCCCGATGCTGCGCCGCTGCTCCACCCTCACACCTCCTTGGCGAAGGTGCGCGCGCGGCGCAGGAACACCAGGTAGCCGACCACGAACATCGCGACGGCCCAGCCGCCGGCCACCGCCGTGCTGGTCACCGAGGGCCAGGCAGGGGGCCCGTCCCGCAGGGGGACGAGCACATCGCCCGTGGCGCTGACCGAGCCGTAGAGCCCGAGGCGGGCGAGCTCCACGAACCAGGTGGCCGGGTTGATGGCGATCAGCTGGGCGATCCACGCGAACCGCTCACCCATCTGGGCGGTGACCAGGGCCAGGGGGTAGAGCACGGGCGTGGCGTAGAACCACACCTGGAAGATCACGACGAACAGCTCCTGCAGGTCGCGGAAGACCACGTTCACCCCGGCGAACCACATCGCGATCCCGGAGGTGAACACCGTCAGCAGCGCGATGGCGAGCAGGGTGGTCGGCAGGTGGACCAGGACCCCGAAGCCCCGGCTGTAGATCAGGTACGGGCTGAGGACCAGCAGCGCCAGCAGCAGGTGGATCAGCTGGGAGAACACGTGGGACAGGGGCAGGACCTCGCGGGGGAAGTACACCTTCTTGATCAGCTCGCCGTTGCCCACGATGGAGTGGATCGCGCCCTGACAGGAGTTCTGGAGGAACTGCCACACCAGGTACCCGGAGATGAAGAAGGCCGGGAAGTCGTCCACGGGGATGCGCACGATCTGGGTGAACACCACGCTGAACACCGCGGTCATCAGCACCGGGGTCAGCATCGACCACAGGAACCCCAACGCCGAGTTGCGGTAACGGACCTTGAGCTCCTTGCGCACCAGCTGCGCCAGCAGCTCCCGGGCACGCCACAGCTCCACGAGCTTGGTGGAGACCCTCAGCGTCGCCAGGCGGGAAGCGCCAGGCACCGAGGTGGTGTCCACGCCATGCGGTTGGGTCGTCACACCGGACCCCCCGACAGCCACCGCCACGCCAGACACCTGCGTTCCCGGCCCGTCGTAGCCCCGGGGGGAACCCCCGCGTTGTAGCACAGGGCGGCGACGCCTCCCGGGTGCTGTGCGCCGACGGCCACTGCGCCCGGGCCTCACACCCCGCCCGCCGGGACCACCTCGGCGTCGCCCACCAGCCTCGGGCCCTCCACCACCGCGCCGGCGGCGAACCGGGCCCGTGGCCCGCTCGCGCAGGTGCGGATCCGTGCGCCCTTCTCCACCACGGTGCCGGCACCGAGCACGGCGTCGCGGACCCGTGTATCGGGTCCCACCCGGACACCGGCATCGAGCACCACGTCGGGCCCGACGCTGGCCCCGGCCTCCACCCGCACCCCGTCGGCCAGCAGCACCGGTCCGATCACCTCGGCACCGTCATCGACGCGCACCCCCTCGCCCCGGCGCACCCCCCGGGCATCGGGCTCCGCGCCCAGGGACACGGGCCACGCGAGCTCGCCCCTGAGCGCCAGGCGATGGCCGGCGAGGTAGCGCTCGGGGGTCCCGAGATCGGCCCACACCGCGTCGCTGACCACCCCCTGGACGTCGGCGCCGTCGGCCACCAACCGGGGGAAGACCTCCCGTTCGAAGGACAGCCGTCCCCGGGGGAACCGCTCCAGCACCCCGGGCGAGAGCACGTAGGTACCGGCGTTGACGGCGTCCTGGCCCGGCAGGCTCCCGGGCGGCGGCTTCTCCACGAAACCCGTGATCCGCGCGCCGTCGAGGGTGCACACGCCGTAGGCGGAGGTGTCATCCACCCGGGTGAGCACCAGGGTCGCGTCGGCGCCGGTATCGAGGTGGCGGCGTGCCACCTCGGCGAGGTCGAGATCGGTGAGCACGTCCCCGTTGAGCACCAGCACGCTGCCGGTGCACCGCTCGATCACGGAGCGCACCCCACCCGCGGTGTCCAGGGGCGTCGGTTCCGGCACGGTCTCGAGCGCCAGGCCGAGCGCATCGGCGACCTCGTCCAGCACCCCGAAGGGCGATGGGTCGGGGCCCACCACCAACCACACCCGCTCGACCCCGGCTGCCGCCAGGCGTCGCAGCACGGAGACCAGGAAGGGTTCCCCGCAGAAGGGCAGCAGGGGCTTCGGGGTGGTGTCGGTCAGCGGCCTGAGCCGTGTCCCGGCACCACCGGCCACGATCATCGCGTCACGGACGGCCACCATGGTCTGCTCCCGTCGCTCGTCGTTCCCCGGTGGTGCTGCGACCGCCCCGCAGCCGCTCCGCCAGCCCCGTGGCCACCGCCCAGGCCAGCACCGCGAGGGGCAGCAGGGGCCGCAGGAGCCGCCCCGGCCCGCGCAACCGCGCTGCCAGGTAGCGGTCGAGGCTCCTGGCATGGTGCCGCAGCGCGCGCCACCGCGCCCGTGAGGTGGACGCACCGACACGGTGGCGCACACGGGCGCGCGGCTCGTAGCGCAGGCGCCAGCCGGCGGCCCGGAGCCGCTCCGCGAGGTCCACGTCCTCCACGTACAGGAAGTACCCCGGATCGAACCCGCCCACCTGCTCGACGGCTGACCGACGCAACGCGAGGGCACAACCCGACAACCAGTCCACCTCGCGCGCGCGGCCGGGGTCGAGGTCACGGGCGTGGTAGCGCCGGGTCCAGGGGTTGTCGGCCCGGATGCGGCCGAGCAGGGCGTGCAGCACCGCGGTCGTGGTGTCGGGCCGGCGGCGGGCGGAGGCCTGCAGCGTGCCGTCGGGGTAGCGCACCTCGGGACCGACGGCGCCGAGGTCGCCGTGCTCCTCAAGGGCACCGGCCAGCGCGGCCACCGCGCCCGGCTCGAAGCGCACGTCGGCGTTGGCGACCACCACCACGGGCGCGTGGGTGGCCCGGACACCGGCGTTGGCCGCCCGGGCGAACCCGGTGTTGACCAACGGGAGCACGCGGACCTCGGGCCGGGCACCGCGCACGGCGGCCACGGTGCCATCCCGCGAGCCCGTGTCGACGACCACGACCTCGAGGCCCTGCCACGCCGCAGCGTCGGCGGCCAGGGACGCCAGGGCCCCGAGCACCTCCTCACGGGTGTCGTGGCTGACCAGCACCACGGCGACCCCCACTCCAGGCGGCCCGGTGCCCGACTCGGCCTCGGTCCCGACCTCGGTCACGGCGCGCTGGTGGCGTCGTCGCCCACGGCGACCAGGACGTGGACCTCGTCCGGCGCGGTGACCCCCTCGGGCAGCTCCTGCACCTCGGCACCGAGGGTGGCGGCGACCCACTCGGCGCGCTCCTGTGCACCGTCAACGGCGTAGACGGTGGTGCGCGCACCGGCGTCCAGCGCGGCGTCACCCGTCCCGCGCACCCGGGTCTGGAAGCCCGCGAACCGCAGGGTGGAGTCCACGATGCCCGCACCTCCCGCGCGCCCACCCGAGGTGATGGCCACGATGGTCTCGTCGCGCTGGTCGCGGTCCCCGCGATCGGTCAGGGCGCGCCCCGCCTGAAGGTCGTCGAACAGCGACCGGGCACCGGGGCCGTAGGGGATCATGAAGTCGAGGGCGCCGATCCGCTGCGGGTAGGCGGGCACCGCGGTCATGGGCATGCCCGCACCCACCACGCTCCTGAGCTCGTCGGCCAGCCCCAGCATCTGCCGGGTCGTGAGCTGGTCGTCGGTGGTGACCGAGGAGGCGACGTCCTCGGTCAGGCGGTAGACCTGCCGGGGGTTGGCCAGGGTCCGGGTCGCGGTGAGGTCACGGAGCACGGCACGCAGGAAGGTCTGCTGGCGATCGATGCGCTCGAGGTCGGCGCGCGCCCCCTGGCGCGAGCGCACGTAGCTCAGGGCCTCGGTGGGTCCCATGTCGTGGCAACCGGCGTCGAAGGCGGCGCCGGCCCGCCAGTCACGGAGGGGTTCGTCGAGGCAGATCTCCACGCTGCCGAGGGTGTCCACCACGTCGATGAAGCCACCGATGGTGATCTCCGCGTAGTGGTTGACGCTGAGGCCGTAGCTCTCCCGCAGGGCCCGGATCAGCCGATCGGGACCGCCGGCGAAGGTGTCGGTGAGCTTCTCCTCACGCCCGTCGAGCTCGACCAGCAGGTCGCGGGGGAAGCTGACCAGGGAGACCTGCTCACGGTCGGCGCTGATGGAGAGGTACATGACCACGTCGCTGTGCTGGCCGCCGAAGTCGCCCAGCGGCAGGTCCTCACGCTGCTCCTCGTCCACCCCGTCACGGGCGTCGGAGCCCACCAGCAGGAAGGTGCGGGCGTCGGAGCGCTCGATGGTGTCCTCGAGCTCCGGTACCGGCACGCGGGTCAGGTTGGCCTCGGCCTGCTGAACCATCAGCTGGGTGGTGGTGCCCACGGCCGCCGCAGTGAGCAGACCCCCGACGCCCAGCAGCCAGGCGAGGCGGCGCAGTGGCTTGCACCGTCGGCCCGCCTCGACCTCGGTGTCCCAGGGTCCGGGTTCGCCGCCCCTCATCGGCCCGATCCACGCGGCATCACGACAGGTCCTCCCCCGCACGCACCAGCACGTCGACCTCCTCGCCCTCGAAGGTCGGACGTTGCCCGATGCCCTCGAGTTCCACCCCACCCAGCGCCTCGCTGATCCGCACCGCGGCGAAGGACCCCGCCTCGTCCTCGACCTCGAAGGCGACGACGGTGCGCTGACGGTCGAAGCTCGGCTCGTTGCCCGTGCCCACCACGAAGAACCCCGCGGACTCGAGCTCGACCTGGACCCGGCTGGCGAGCCCGTCGACCCCGGCACCGTTGAGCACCGCCACCTCGATCCCCGCGAGCAGCTCCTCCTCGAGCTGCTCCGTGTTCCCCCCGGCCTCGGTCAGGGGGCTGCCGTCACGCAGGTGCTCGAGGCGCACCATGAAGGTCTCCGGCGGGGTGACGACCTCCCCCGAGGCAGGGTTGGTGAGCACCGGGAGGGTGTCGATCTCGACCCGCACCGGGGATGCCAGCACGCTGGCGAGCTGCAGCAGGCCCGTGCCACGCAGGCTCGCGTCGGTGACGATCTCCTCCGCCACGCTGTCCACCACCCGGCGGACCTGCCGCGGGGAGGTCACGGCCCAGCGGGTGTCCAGCTCGCCGGCGACGGACCGGACGAGGTCGGCGACGAGCAGGGCGAGCTCCTCGCCCTCGCTGCGCAACAGCTGGGTGCGGACCTCGTCACCCACGGGGTTGCTGCACCCGTCCCGCCGGCACACCTCGACGGGGCCGATGGCGTCCACCAGCTGGGGCAGCGCGTCGATGGAGAGGCTGACGACGTGGTCGACGGCCACGTCGGTGTAGTCGACCACGGCGCGGACCAGGGGGTCGGTGCCGTCCTCGGCCTGCACGTCGGCGAAGGAGCGGTCCTCGGCGATGGCGACGTCCTCGGGCAGCAGCAGGGCCGCGGGACGCTCCCGGGGTCCGCCCACCTGCAGCAGGACCAGGGGCGCCTCCAGCTGGGGTGGCCGCGGGACCGTCGGGTCCACCGAGTCGGTCAGGGCCACCAGCACCGTGGTGGCACCCGCCGGGGCGCGGGGGCCCTCATCGCTGCCGAGCGCCGCCAGGCCCCCCTCACGCAGGGCCGGGATGTCCTCGCCACCGAGACGGACCCAGGCGTAGGTCCACAGGCCACCCACCACCAGGCCCCACACCAGCAGCAGCGACACGACCACGGCGGCGGCGATGCCCACACCCCGGGCGACCCGGGCCCCGCGGGGGCGCCGGATCTCGGAGAAGGTCAGGGAACCGGACACGGCAGACGGACCTCGCGAGCAGGCGGCAGGAGCCTTCGGCGTCGTGGCGCAGCGTGCGCCGCCCCCGGGCGTGCAAGCTCCGACGGTACCATCGGGCGCCCTGCGGCCGACCCGACCACACGGCCCTACGGAGGTCCTCGGTGCAGCTCGGTGGGACGCCCCGCGTGGACGCTTCGGGCGACATCGCCGAGGCGGTGCGTGCCGGCGCCGCCGCGCTCGGCCACCGACCGGCGGTCACGGTGCTGCACCCGTCGGCCCGTTTCGAGCAGAGCGCCGCCTCGATCGCCAACTGGGCCGCCAAGGGCGCCCACCTGCTGGAACTGGACCACCTGGTCGGCCCCGGTGGGCGGGTCGGGGTCCTGGCGCCCCCCTGCTGGACCACCGCCGGGGTGGCCCTGGCCGCCTGGTGGCTCGGCGCGGCGGTGGTCCTCGACCAGCCCGGTGCGGTGAACGTGCTCCACGGCGACGGCGAGGTGGACGCCCACGGACGGTTGGTTGCCCTCGACGGGTACGGGATCGATCCGTCCACCGCACTGGTGGTGGGTGACCGCCTGGACGGCACCGCCTCCCAGGAGGTGGGGCTGGCGGGGTGGACGCGCGAGGCACAGCCCCTGCCGGACCACCCGCCCGCAGCCCGGGCCAGCGCGACGGCGCTCGCCCTGGTCCTCGGGGAGCGTGGCTGGGACCAGGGGGAGCTGCTGGCCCTGGCCCGCGAGCCACAGGAGGGCACCGTGGGCGTCGAGGCCGGGGTCACCGACAAGGTGACGGCCCTGGTCGCCACGGCGCTGCGACCCCTGGTCACGGGGGCACCGACGGTGGTACTGCGCGGCGTGCCCCGTCAGGCCGCCGATCCCGAGCGGGTCAGCGCCTGGCTCTGAGCCAGCGGTGCAGGACCAGCAGGGCGACCACGGCGACCACCTGGCCGCCCAGCACCAGGCGGACGAGGTCGACCACCGGCTCGTAGCGCACCTGCCCGCCCTCGAGGACGTAGGCGCCCACGGGACGGGCATGCCCGCCCCAGCCGGCCCCCTGCCCGACGCTGCCCTCGTGGTCGGTACCGGACCCACCACCGCCCCCACCGCTGACGCTGGCTACCGGCACCAGGACGGCACCGTCGTGTTCCACCGGCGGCCCGATGGCCCGCTCCGCGAGCCGCAGGACGGGGTCGGTGGTCGTGGTCTCCTCGCTCATGGTTGCCTCCCGGTTGCCTCCCGCGCCCCGGCCGGCTCCCCGCGTCTCAGGGTGCGAGCTGGGCGGGTGTCCAGTCGCGGAGATCCTGCGCGCCGGCGGTGACGGCGGCGGCCATGCCGCCGACGGTGGGGACGATCTGGGTGGCGAAGAAGCGGGCGATGGTGCCCTTGGCGGCCAGGAACCCCACGTCCTGGCCCGTGCCCTCGTCGAGGTGCCGCTGCGCACCGGCGGCGCCGCGGGCCAGCAGGACCCCGCCGACCACCGTCGCCAGCACCCTGAGGTAGGGGGTGGCACCGGCGGCGACGTCGTCCATCGATCCGCTGTGCTCACCGAGCCAGGCCGTGGTGCGCTCGGCCACGTCGAGGCCCTCGTGCAGGGGTGCGGCGATGGCCGCGAGCGCCTCGGGCAGCGCGTCCACCTCGGTGCGCAGGTCGCCGAGGAAGCCCTTGATGAAGGCGCCACCGTCCATGGGCAGCTTGCGGCCCACGAGGTCGAGGGCCTGGATCCCGTTGGTGCCCTCGTAGATCGGGGCGATGCGGGCGTCGCGGTAGTGCTGTGCGACCCCGGTCTCCTCCACGTAGCCCATCCCGCCGTGGACCTGGATCGCGAGGGAGGTCAGCTCCACCCCGACGTCGGTGCCCCAGGCCTTGGACAGCGGCGTGAGCAGGTCGGCGAGCTTGGTGTGGTGGTCCCGGGTGGCGTCGTCCTCGGCGGCGTGGGCCAGGTCGAGGGCGTAGGCGTTGTAGTAGCAGAGGGCACGCACCGCCTCGATGTTGGCCTTCATCGTCATGAGCATCCGCCGGACGTCGGCGTGCTCGATGATCGGTGCCTGCTCCCCGCGGGGGGTGTCGGGCCCGCGGCCCTGCTGGCGCTCCTGGGCGTAGGTGAGCGCCTGCTGGTAGGCGCGCTCGGCGATGGCCAGACCCTGGACGCCGACACCGAGCCGCGCGTCGTTCATCATCGTGAACATCTGGCGCATGCCCTGGTGCGGCTCACCGACGAGCTCGCCCACGGCACCCTCGCCGTTCTCGCCGAAGGCCATCACGCAGGTGGGCGAGGCGTGGATGCCCAGCTTGTGCTCCAGGGAGACCGCCTCGACGTCGTTGCGCTCCCCGAGGGAGCCGTCCTCGTTGACCAGGAACTTGGGGACGATGAACAGCGAGATGCCCTTGGTTCCGGGAGGCGCGTCGGGCAGGCGGGCCAGCACGAGGTGGATGATGTTGTCGGTGAGATCGTGCTCGCCGTAGGTGATGTAGATCTTCTGCCCGGTGATCCGGTAGGTGCCGTCATCGGCGGGCACGGCGCGGGTGGTCACCGCGCCGACGTCGGAGCCGGCCTGGGGCTCGGTGAGGTTCATCGTGCCGGCCCACTCACCGCTGACCATCTTCGGCACGTAGGTGTCCAACTGCTCCTGGGAGCAGTGGTGCTGCATCAGGTAGACGGCACCGGTGGTCAGCAGCGGGCCCAGGGAGAAGGCCATGTTCGCCGAGGTGATGAACTCCTTGACGGCGTTGGCCACGGTCAGGGGGAACCCGCCGCCGTCGTACTCCGGCGGGTGCTGGACCGCACCCCAGCCGGCCTCGAGGTACTGCCGGTAGGCCTGCTTGAAGCTGTCGGGGGTGACCACACCGCCATCCACGAGCCGGGCACCGTGCGCGTCCCCGTCACGGTTGGTCGGGGCGATGGCGG
>SKTN01000287.1 GCA_007117945.1 Nitriliruptoraceae bacterium
AGGTGCTCATCTACCTCGGCGTCATCATGGCGACCTACGGGGTGCTGTACGCCATCCTCGAGAACGACATCCGCCGGCTGCTCAGCTACCACATCATCAGCCAGGTCGGCTTCATGGTCACCGCCGTCGGCATCGGCACGGAGACCGCGCTCAACGGTGCCACGGCCCACGCCTTCTCCCACATCCTCTACAAGGGCCTGCTGCTGATGGGCATGGGGGCGGTGCTCTACGCCACGGGGCGCCCGCGGGCCAGCGACCTCGGCGGGATCCTCAACCGGATGAAGCCCGTCGCCGTGCTGTACATGATCGGGGCGGTGTCGATCTCCTCGGTGCCGCTGTTCTCCGGGTTCGTGTCCAAGGAGCTCATCCCCTACGCCGCCGGCCAGGAGGAGCTCGCCTGGCTGGTCATCGCGCTGAAGGTGGTCTCCGTCGGGACCTTCCTGTCCACGGGGCTGAAGCTGCCCTACGCCACCTTCATCGGCGACCGCGGTCCGGGCCCCACCACCGAGGACGGCACCGACCGCGTCGTGGTCAAGCCCGTGCCGGTGTCGATGTACGTCGCCATGGGCGGCGCCGCGGCCCTGAACATCGCCATCGGGCTGTACCCGCGTCTGCTCTACGACCTGATGCCCACCGAGATCACCCGGGCCCCCTACGCGCTCGGGCCCGTGGTGGAGAAGCTCCAGATCCTGATTATGACCGTGCTCGGGTTCTGGTTGCTGTTCGCCCTGCTCGGCTCGAAGGCGAAGATCAACCTCGACCTCGACTGGCTGTACCGCCGCCTCCCCCTCCTGCTCAGCGCCCGCAACGACGAGCGCACCCTGGCCCGTGCCGAGGCACCCGCCTCCGCCGGCAGCCGCGCCGTGGCCTCCACCCGCAGCGGGGGCCGCGCCGTGCTGGCGCGGGTGTTCGAGCCCGCCGAGGACGGTCCACCCGACGTGGTCGCCACCTGGACGCTCGGCGGTGTCCTCCTTGCTACCGCAGCCGTGCTGCTGATCGCGAGCCTGCTGTGAAGCGAACCGTGCGCATACTGGTGCTGTTCCTGGCCCTGATGGCCTTCTGGATGGTGCTCTCCGCCCGGCTCGACCCGCTGTTCCTGGTGATCGGTGTGGCCTCGGCGGCGTGGATCGCCTGGTACACGATCGCCGTGCTCGACAGCGAGGTGGGCGAGCGTCCCGACGCCGGCGGGTTCAACCCCGTCGCGCTGGTGACCTACATCCTGTGGCTGTTCGTCCGTCAGGTCGTCTCCGGGTTCAGCCTGGCGTGGGTGGTGGTCAACCCGAGGCGGGCCCCGCAGCCGGGCGTGTTCCGCTTCCGCACCGGCCTGGCGCTGCCCGCCGCCCGCACGATCCTGGCCAACTCCATCACCCTGGTACCGGGGACCAACACCATCGAGGTGGAGGACGACCTGTTCACCGTCCACGCCTTCAACGCCGCCAGCGCCGCCGACATCGCCGAGGCGAAGGTGCAACGCCGCATCGCCCGGATCTTCCGCGTGCCCCCCGACGACCCGCCGCAGCTCGAGTGGGAACCGCTCTACGACCCCAGCACCGCCGACCAACGCCCCGACGGTGACGTCGAGGTGGAGCGCGGCAGGGAGGGGCGCTGATGGATCCCTTCCTCGTGGGCGCGACGATCGCCGTGGCCGTGCTGATCGGGGCCGGGCTGCACCGGGTCTGGGCCGGACCGACGGTGTTCGACCGGCTGGTGGCCGTCGCCCTGGTGACGGCCAACGGCGTGGTGATCCTCGTGCTGCTCGGCGCGGTGCTGGAGCGGCCGAACCTGTTCTTCGACATCGGCATCAGCTACGCGCTGCTGGCCTTCCTGCTCCCGCTCGCCCTGGGCCGCTACTTCGAGCAGCAGATCCGCGAGCGGGACGCCGCGGCGGGGGCGCGCCCGGCCGACACCACCTCGACGCACGCACCGGACGCGGACCGCGATGACCGATCCCCCGGTTCGGGGTTCGGCTCCGGCTCCGGCCCCGGGGAGGTGCCCTCATGACCATCGTCGCCAACATCCTGATCGTCACGGGCATCCTGTTGATGGCGGTGAGCGCCCTGGCCCTGTTCACGATGCCCGACCTCTACACCCGCGCCCACGCCGTGGCGAAGTCGGAGACCATCGGCATGACCCTGGTGTTCCTGGGCGTGCTGTTGCGGCCCGAGGTGGACCTCGGCGCCGGGGGGCGGCTCGCCTTCATCATCATCTTCGCCACGATCGCGAACCCCACGGGCGTGCACGCGCTCGTGCGCGCCGCCTACCGCACCGGTGCCCGACCCCGGATCGACCTGGACCAGGCGGGCGCCGACCGTCAGTTGGGAGGCACGCGCTCATGATCGAGGCCCTCGACGTCGTCATCTTCCTGGTGCTGATCGTGGCTGCGGTCCTGGCGCTGATCGCCAGGGACCTGCTGACCGCCGTGGCCATGCTGACGGCCTACAGCCTGTTCGTGTCCCTGCTGTTCGCCGGGGTGTCCGCCGTGGACGTCTCCCTGGTGGAGGCGGCGCTCGGCGCCGGGATCACCGGGCTGCTGCTGATCGCCGCCGTCCTGGCCACCACCCGGCACTCCGAGCCACGCCCCGACCCGCGGCGGCGCTACGTCGTGCTGCCCCTGGTGGGGCTGTTCCTCGCCCTGATGCTCTACGCCGCCACGGGCCTGCCCGACCGCGGCGACCCGGAGGCACCCGCCCAGCTCGGGGTCAGCCAGGTCTACCTCTCCCAGTCCCTCGAGGACACCGAGACCCCCAACGTCGTCACCTCCCTGCTGGCCGACTACCGGTCCCAGGACACCCTGGGTGAGACCCTGGTGATCCTCACCGCGGCCCTGTCGGCGGCGATGGTGCTGGTACGCCGCCGGGACCAGGACGACCACGCCGCGGCCGGTGACGACCACGACGCCGACGACGGTCACGACGACCACGGCGGTGACCACGGCGG
>SKTN01000226.1 GCA_007117945.1 Nitriliruptoraceae bacterium
CCCGTGGCCGCGACGCCCACGCCGTGTGGGTCTGCCTGCGCGGCGGCGGGCTGGTCGCGATCGCGCCCTGCCGCGCGGGGCAGCTCGCCGGCGTGCCCGGAGCCCTCGACCTCGGTGACACCACCCTGGCGCTGCCCGAGGGCAGCTACCGCGACGTCCTCGCGGGCCGGCAGGTCCCGGGGGGCCGCCACCGGGTGAGCGATCTGCTCGTCGGCTTCCCCGTCGCGCTGTACGTGAAGGAGTAGGACGTGGACCGCGCACAGCTCGAGGCTCTGGGGATCTGGACGACCTACCACGACGCCTTCGGCCACCGCTACGACCTCAGTGAGGATGCGGCGGCGCAGCTCCTGGAGGCCATGGACGTCGCCCCCGGCGAACCCGTGCCCGACGGTCGCGAGGACGTGCTGGTGACCGGCCCGCACCGGGGGGCGTGGGTCCCCGCAGGCGAGCTGGAGTACGAGGACGGCAGCCGGATCCGCGTGGACGGGCCGCTGCCCGCCGACCTGCCGCTCGGCTACCACCTCCTGCGCCGTGATGACGGGGTGACCACCACCATCATCTCCAGCCCCGGACGTGCGCCGGCCCACCCCGAGCGCATCTGGGGCTGGGCCGTGCAGCTGTACAGCGTGCGGTCCCGGCGCAGCTGGGGCGTCGGTGACCTCGACGACCTACGGGAGCTTGCCGGCTGGTCCCACGAGGTCGGCGCCCGCACCCTGCTGGTCAACCCCATGGACGCCGTGGTCCACGAGCCCGACCGGGAGGAGAGCCCCTACTTCCCCTCCTCCCGCCGGTTCCGCGACCCCCTCTACCTGGCCGTCGAGCGGATCCCCGGGGCCCAGGAGCTCGGCGCGGAGGAGCTCGAGCGGCTGCGTGCGCTCGCCACCGGTGACGGGCGCCGGATCGACCGCTCCCGGGTGGTGGACGCCAAGCTCGCCGCCCTCGAGCAGCTGTGGGAGCAGCGGGGCCGGCGCGAGGCGGATCCGGGTTTCGCGGCCTTCGTGGCGGAGCAGGGTGCGGCGCTGCAGCGCTTCGCCACCTTCGAGACCCTCAGCGAGCTCCACGGTGGCGGCTTCCGCCGCTGGCCCGAGGACCTGCGCGACCCCACCTCACCGGCCGTGGCGCGCACCGCCGAGGCCCACGCCGAGCGCCTCGCCTTCCACACCTGGTTGCAGTGGCTGCTCGACGAGCAGCTGCGCGCAGCGGGCGAGGCGGCGCCCCTGATGCGTGACCTGCCCATCGGCGTCGACCCCGAGGGTGCGGACGCCTGGGAGTGGCAGGAGGTCCTGGCCACCGGCACCACCGTCGGTGCGCCGCCCGACGAGCTCGGTCCCGAGGGCCAGGACTGGCTGGTGCCGGCCTTCGTGCCCTGGAAGCTGCGCCGGGTCGCCTACCGGCCCATCGTGGAGACCCTGCGGTCGGCCTTCCGCCACGCGGCGGCCCTGCGCATCGACCACGTGCTGGGGCTGTTCCGGCTGTTCTGGATCCCACCCGAGGGGCCAAGGGCCGGCACCTACGTCGACCAGGACCGCAGCGCGCTGCTCGACATCCTCGCCCTGGAGGCCCACCGCGCCGGCGCCTACGTCGTGGGTGAGGACCTCGGCACGGTGATGGACGGGGTGCGTGAGGAGCTGGTGGGGCGCGGCATGCTGCGCTACCGCGTGCTGTGGTTCGAACAGCAGGAGCCGGCCCAGTGGGACCGGTACGGCCTCGGTTCGATCTCCACCCACGACCTGCCCTCGATCGGGGGGCTGTGGACCCGCGCGGAGCTCGACGTCCTGCGCGAGGTCGGTGCCCACGTCGACACCGAGCGGATCGAGCGGATGCGCCGCGACCTCGCGGCCCGCGCCGGGGTCGACGAGGACGCCGAGGTGGCGGATGCGTGCGTGGCTGCGGCCCACCTCCTCGGTGGCGCGGGGTGCGACGTGGTGGTGTCCCAGCTCGAGGATGCGCTGGGCACCACCCACCGGATCAACGTGCCGGGGACCAACGCCGAGGACCGTCCTGACAACTGGAGCATCCCCCTGCCGGTGCTCCTCGAGGACATCCCCGGGCACGACACCGCCGCTCGGGTGGCCGCAGCGCTCACCGAGTCACGTCGGGCGTAGCCGCGCAGCGGCGCCGCGGCCGGCACGACCCCTCGCTCAGGAGCCTCTGGTCGCCACGGGCAGCTCACGGTCCGCCACCAGCTCGAAGTGCATGCCGTCGGGGACGGGCCAGTCACCGCCCCACGCGAACCCGTGGCGGGCCAGCACCTCCACGACCTCGGGCGCGATGGTGGGTTCGGCGCCGTAGTGGTTGCCCTGCACGTTCAGGTCCACGGCGATGCCCCAGGCGTGGCTGGACAGGGCGGCGTTGCCCGAGGTCCGCGGCGCCCAGCAGCCTCCGAAGTCGTCGCCGTCGACGAGCCCTGCCATCCCCCGCTCCACCAGCTCGGTCATCGCCGCGGTGAGGGGCTCCACGGCGTCCACGTGGCACTCCACCTCGCCGAGGATCGGCACCTCGGTGATGGTGTGGTGTTCCCGGAGCCACGAGGCACCCTGCCGGACCCACCGACCGGGGCCGTCGGTGATGGCGAACTCGCCGTAGTGGGCCTTCAACCGGGCCGGTGCCATGACCCCCGCGGCGTGGCGCAGGACGGGCACCTCGTCACCCCGGTCGCCGGTCAGGGGGAGCTCGCGCAGTTCGCCCGTGGGATCGACCGCACCGAGCCGGTCCAGATCCGCCCAGCCCGCGGCCACCTCGGCGTCGGTGGTCCGGGCCAGCACCGCACGGGGGGTGGGCACCGAGAGGTCGGCGTCGATGCTGACGGCGACCTCCGCCGCACCGATCAGCTCGTCCTCCACGATCGCCGTGACGGTGAGCTGCGTGCCGTCGCCGAACGCCAGGACACCCCCCGGCGCCAGCCCCCGGACCTGCGCCGAGGAGGTGCTCAGGACCGCTTCGGTGGGGCCGAGGTCGTCGATCGGGCTCGGGCCCACCACCGCGGCGTGCCGGTCGGGGTCGAAGGCCAGCACCTCCACGGGGAACCACCATCCCTCGGGGAGTTCGTCCACCACCGCGCCGTCGGCGTCCCGGGTCGCGAGCAGTTCCAGGGTGGCCCCCTGCACGACCGAGGTCGCTACGACCTCCGGGTCGCGGGCGATGGCGGTGGCGACCTCGGCGGTGAGACCACCCACCTCACTGACCGCCACCACCCGCTCGGGGGCGGTGGCGAGGGAGTGCCCCGGGTCGTGCGTGGCGTCGCCATCGGGTGCCGTGCCGGGGGCGCGGGCGCCATGGGGGTCCGCGGGCGCCGCACTCACTCCGGCGTCCGGGGGTGCGCCGGCGTCCTCACCGGTGGCGGCCCGATCGGGATCGGTGCAGGCCGCGGCCAGCAGTGCGAGGGCGAGCAGGGCTGCGGGAAGGGGCGCACGGACGGCACGGCGGCAGCGCTGTGGTCGTGCCGGCGTGCTCGTCACGTAGTGGTCCCCTGCAGCCCTGTGCGGTCACCACCGTCATCGGCGGATCGTGGTCCCCGGGAACGCGCCCCGATCCGAGGGTGGCGCCCAGCGACGACGCCCCCCGGGCGGCTGCGGTCACTGGCCCCGCGCCTCGTTGCCGTGCTGGCCAACCGGGCGGCACGGTACCGCCTCCCGGTGGGGTAGCGGCCCGGCCCGGGGCCTGCACGGGCGTTGACCGGTGGTGGGGCCGCGTCACCACCGCAACGGCAGCGTGAACGTGTCGCCGTCGAGGCGTCCCCGTTGGCGCCTCCCTGGGCCGGCCCCGTGCGCGACTCCCCGTTGGCGCCTCCCGGTCCTCGTGCTCTCGCCACCACGTCCCCCTCCTGGTACCCCCTCGATCGCGGTCGGGGCGTGGCGTCCTGATCCCGGCGAACCCGCCCGTGACCGACCTGCCGGTGAACGACCCCTCCCGCGACCGCCCTGAGCCTCAGGTGATGCGCGTCCGTTCCCGGCTGACCTGCGCGGCGATCCACTCACGCGTCCCTGCGTCGATGTCCACCCAGGACACGCCGACCACCGACAGCAGCGGGTGGCTGTGGTCGCGGATGTTGCGGGCCAGTGCGGTCCCCTCACCGCCGGGCAGCCGGCACCACACCAGGCTGTCCACCTCGGGGCACAGCGCCGACTCCAGCACGACGGCACCACCGGTCACCGAGAGATCCTCGAGCCGTGCGCCCGCGGTCCCGAGCGTGGAACGCAGCTCCACCGGGTGGGAGAGGGGTACCCGGACCGCGCCGCGCCGCACCCGCCGTCGGACCCACCGGGGGATCGACAGCGTGATCCGGTCGGGGGGTTGCACGGAGCGCACGGTGCCGCTCCAGCGGCCCGCCGCGCTGACGCACTCGACCTCCTCATCGAGGTCGGGGAGGGGACGGCCCGGTAGGACGGGCTGCAGCACCACCTCGTCGCCCGTGGTCTCCACGGCGCGGTACGCCTGACCGTCGGGTACGGCCCGGGCGACCAGGGTCACGTGACGCCCCAGGATGTCGATCGCCGGGTGCATGGGATCCCCGAGGGAGGGAGCACGCTCCTCGGCTCCCCGGGGCGTGGCGGCTGGGGCTCCGAGCACGTGGTCATGGCCTCGGCACGGAGCAGGTGTCCGCGTATCGGCCGCTCAGCGTGGACCTTGCGCAGCGGTGCGCCTGCCGCGCGGCCAGGCTCAGCCCGTCTCGTCCAGCTCCAGGATCGGCGCGGCCCGCAGCTGGGGCCGTAGCGGCGGGCGCTGCTCCACCGCCCGCAGCGCCGCCTCCTCACGGGCAGCCTGGTCGTAGACCTCGACGGTCCGGCGGGCCACCGCGCCCCAGTCGTAGCGGTCCCTGGCTCGGGCAGTACCGCGGTCCACGAGTTCAGCTGCGAGCGCGTCGTCGGTGAGGACCCGGACCAGTGCCTCGGCCAACGCACCCGCGTCCTGGGGGGTGAAGGACAGGCCGGAGCCGTCGGCCACGATCTCGCGCAGGCCGCCGGTGTCACCCACGACGACGGGGGTCCCACAGGCCATCGCCTCGACGGCCACCAGCCCGAAGGGCTCGTAGATCGAGGGTGCCACCGCCACGTCGGCGGCTCCGAAGTGCAGCCGCAGCTCGCGGTCGGCGAGGAAGCCGGTGAACCGCACGTGCCGCTGGAGCTTGCGGCGGCGGACCTCACGGCGCAGTTCCTCGGAGTAGGTCCCCACCCCGGCGACGAACAGACGGGTCGGACCGACGCGGGAGCGGACCTCCTCGAGCGCTTCGAGGAGGGTCTGCACCCCCTTCTCGTACTCCAGTCGGCCGGCGTAGAGGATCATCCGGGTGCGCGGCCCCGTCAGCTCCCTGCGCATCGCCCGGGCCTCGGCGGGGTCCACGGCGAAGTCCCGCACATCCACGCCGTTGGGCACGACGTCCAGCTTGTCCGCCGGGAGGGCGAAGATCCGCTCGAGCTCATCACGCATGTACCGCGAGCACACGATCACCCGGCGGGCTTCGTAGGTCAGCCACCACTCGACCTGGTGGAGCAGCTTGCTCATCTGGCCCGGGAGCCATCCCTGGTGGCGGCCGTACTCGGTGGCGTGGATCGTGGCCACCACGGGCACGTCCCAGGTCTCCTTGAGCCCCGCAGCGGCGTAGCCGACCAGCCAGTCGTGGGCGTGGACGACGTCGAAAGGCTGCGCACGCAGCAGGCGGCCGGCGACGGCCTGGATGCGGTTGTTGAAGGCCAGCACCCACGCGACCAACTGGTCGAACCCGATCACCGGTGGTGCCTCGGGCACCCGCACGACGTGGACGCCGTCCTCGACACCGTCGCGCACCGTGTCCGCCTCGGGCAGGTCACGGGTGACCACGTGGACCTCGTGACCCTCCGCCGCCAGGGACCGGGCCAGGGCACCGACGTGCCGCCCCAGACCGCCCACGACGTGGGGTGGGTACTCCCAGCTCAGCAGCAGGATGCGCACGGTCGTGTCGGGCGGGTCAGTCGCGGACGAGCTCGCGGTACAGCGCCGCGGTCCGCTCGGCGATGGCGCTCCAGGCGAAGGTGGACTCGACGCGCTGCCGCCCGGCGCGGCCCATCGCCGCGGCCCGGTCCGGGTCGTCGAGCAGGGCGTTGACCGCGGCGGCCAGATCCCGGGCGAAGGCCGCGGGGTCCGCGGGACTGCCCATCGCGTCGTCCCCGGGGGTCAGGGGGACCAGGGTCCCCGTCTCGCCCTCCACCACGACCTCCGGGATCCCACCGACCGCACTGGCCACCACGGCGGTGCCGCAGGCCATCGCCTCGAGGTTGACGATCCCGAAGGGCTCGTAGATCGAGGGACAGACGAACACCTCGGCGTGGGTGAGCAGCTGGATCACCTGCGGTCGGGGCAGCATCTCATCGATCCAGATGACCTCGACGTCCGCCTCGGCGAGCTCGGCCACCCGGGTGCGGAACTCCGCGGCGATCTCCTTGGTGTCCGGCGCCCCGGCGCACAGCACCAGCTGGACGCCGGCGGGGAGGTGCTCAGCGGCATCGAGGAGGTGGACGACCCCCTTCTGGCGCGTGATGCGCCCGACGAACACCACGCTGGGGCGTTCGGGGTCGACGCCGTGCTGGAGGAGGGCGTCGGTGCCGTGGTCCGGCTGCCAGTCGTCGGGGTCGATGCCGTTGTGGATCACCCGGACCTTCGCGGGGTCGACCGCCGGGTAGGCCGTCAGCACGTCCTGCTTCATCCCCTCGGACACCGCGATGATGGCGTCTGCGTGCTCCACCCCGGTGCGCTCGCAGAAGCTCGACAGGGCGTAGCCGCCCCCGAGCTGCTCGCGCTTCCAGGGCCGCAGGGGCTCCAGGCTGTGGGTGGTGACCACGTGGGGGATGTCGTGGATCAGCTTCGCGAGGTGACCGGCGAGGTTCGCGTACCAGGTGTGGCTGTGGACCAGGTCCACGCCGGCCACGCCCGCGGCGATCAGCAGGTCCGCGGAGACCGTGCGCAGCGCCGCCAGCTCCGGTGCGTCGCCGGCGAGCGCGTCCCACTCGCGGTAGCTGGCGGCCACGAGCGGGTCGTCACGCTCGGCGCCGAAGGCGTGGACCGCGACGTCCACCAGTGGTGCCAGGGCCCGTGCCAGCTCGGCGATGTGCACGCCGGCACCGCCGTAGACCTCCGGCGGGTACTCCTTGGTCAACAACCCGACCTGTAGTTCGCTCATCCTCAGCTCTCCCTCTTCCTGCCCGCGCGGCGTGGCGCCGGCTGCTGCTGTGGTCGGCCCCGGCGGCGCTCAGGCCGGTGGGATGACGTCGTGCTTGCCGATGACGACCACACCGCCCTCGGAGACGTGGAAGCGGGCCCGGTCCGCCTCCGGGTCCACGCCGATCTGTACATCCTCTGGCACCCGCACGCCCTTGTCGATGATCGCGCGGCGGACCACGGCGCGGCGGCCGATGTCGACGCCGTGGAGCAGCACGCTGTCCTCCACCAGGGCGCCGGTGTGCACCTGGACGCCGGGCGAGAGCACCGAGCGCCGCACGGTTCCACCAGAGACCACCACACCGGCGCAGACCATGGAGTCCAGCGCCTGACCGCGTCGGTCGTCGAGGTCGAAGACGAACTTCGCCGGCGGGGAGGGGTCGTTCCAGGTCAGGATGGGCCAGCGGTTGTTGTAGAGGTTGAAGATCGGGTGGACGGAGATCAGGTCCATGTGGGCGTCGAAGTAGGCGTCGATCGTCCCGACATCGCGCCAGTAGCCGCGGTCCCGGTCCGTCGAGCCGGGGACGTCGTTGTCCTTGGTGAAGTCGTGGACGTTGGCATCCTCGCGCGCGACCATGTCGGCGATGATGTCGCCGCCCATGTCGTGGTTGGAGTCGGCGCGCTCGTAGTCACGCAGCACGGCGTCCACGAGGTCCTTGGTCGTGAACAGGTAGTTGCCCATGGAGGCGAACACCTGGCTGGGGTCGTCGGCGAGCCCCACGGGATCGCTCGGCTTCTCCCGGAACGCTGCGATCGAGCCATCGGCGGCGGGTTCGATGATCCCGAAGGCGCTGGCCTCCTCGATCGGGACCCGGAGACCCGCGACGGTGACGCCCTTGCCCGAGGCGATGTGGTCCTCGAGCATCTGCGAGGCGTCCATGCGGTAGAGGTTGTCGGCACCGAACACCGCGATGTAGTCGGGTGCCTCGTCGCGGATCAGGTTCAGGTTCTGGTAGATCGCGTCCGCGGAGCCGGTGAACCAGCGCTCCCCGTCGCGCATCTGCGCGGGAACGGAGGAGACGTAGTTGCCCAGCATCTGCGACATCCGCCAGGTCTTGGCGATGTGGGCGTTGAGGCTGTGGCTCTTGTACTGGGTCAGCACCGCGATCTTGCGGTACCCGGAGTTCACCAGGTTCGAGAGCACGAAGTCGATCAGGCGGTAGTTCCCACCGAAGGGCACGGCGGGTTTCGCGCGGTCGCGGGTCAGGGGCTGCAGTCGGTTGCCTGCCCCGCCGGCCAGTACCAGGCTGAAGACGTTGGGGTTGCGGCCTGCCATCGATCCCTCCCACCAGGCTCCCGCCGCGGTCCGGGACGGACGCACGGCTCGCCCGCTGTGTGCGGGGCGTCGGGGACCGTCGTCGGCCCCGACCGCGACCCTAGTGGTGACCCGGGGGCCGATGACAGCCGTGACACGACGGGGACGCGACGACCGGGACACGACGCCCGGGACACGACGCCCCGCAGCCGCGCGCGACCTTGCGGCCACGATCGCCGACGACGGCTCGGCCGTCGCCTCACGCCGCGGCACACGGTCGGCCACCGCGTCCCGCCGCGGGACACGGTCGGCCACCGCGTCCCGCTGCGGGAGGTTCTCAGCCCTCGCGCACCCCGTAGCGCACGCCGTAGTCGTGCACCATCCGGTGGGTGGAGTACACGGGCGAGAGCAGCACGATGGCGTCCAGCGCCATGGTCAGCCACCGCTGCGGGAGGTCGTCAGCGTCCCGCTCGTGGAAGGTGGGCACCACCTCCTCGGCCAGGAGCCGGTAGAGCTCCTCGGCGTCGGCCGCGTCCCGGGCGGCCGGGTCGGGCACCGGCGAGCGGTCGCCGATCGACCAGCCGATGCCCTCCTCGGCCAGGGGGCCCTGGTCGCTGACGGCCTCGTCCCACCAGCCGTCCAGCACGGAGAGGTTCAGCCCGCCGTTCATCGCCGACTTCATCCCGGAGGTCCCCGAGGCCTCCTTCGGCCTGAGCGGGGTGTTGAGCCAGACGTCGCAGCCCGAGGTCAGCAGCCCCCCGAGCTCGAGGTCGTAGCCCTCGATGAAGACCAGCCGGCCCTTGAGCCGCGGGTCCGTCGAGGTGTCGACGAGGTGGCGCAGTACCCCCTGCCCGTCACGGTCGGCGGGGTGGGCCTTGCCGGCCACCAGGATCTGCACGGGCCGGTCGTCGTCGCCGAGGATCGCACCCAGCCGGTCGAGGTCGCGCAGCATCAGGGCGCCCCGCTTGTAGGTGGCGAAGCGGCGCGCGAAGCCGATGGTCAGGGCCTCGGGGTCGAGCCCCTCGCCCCCGGCCGAGGCGCCGGTGCGTGCGGCCCGCACCGCCGTGCGGGCGCGGACGGCCTCCAGCAGGCGCCCTCGGGCCCGGGTCCGGGCCTGCCACAGGACCTCGCGATCGACCTCGCGCAGCAACTTCCAGGCCGCGGGGTCCGTCCCCCGCCGCCAACCGGGGACGTACGCGTCCAGCAGTGCGGCGATCTCCGGACCGGTCCAGGAGGTGGGGTGCACGCCGTTGGTGACGTGGTCGATCGGCACCTCCTCCACGGGTCGGTCCGGCCACAGGGAGGCGAACATCGACCGGGACACCTCACCGTGGAGGCGTGCCACGCCGTTGGTACGGCCGGCGAGCTTGAGCGCCAGCACCGTCTGGTTCCAGGTGTGGAAGTCGCCGCCGGTGGCCAGGGGCCACAGCCCCTCGAAGGCGATACCGAGGTGGTCGGCGAGCGGACGCAGGTGGTGCTCAGCGAGGCCGTGGTCGAAGGTGTCGTGTCCGGCGGGAACCGGCGTGTGGGTCGTGAACTGCAGTTCCTCGCGCAGCGCGGACAGGGCGCCGTCGAGGTCCTTGCCCTCGCGCCGGTGGACCCCGAGCCGTTCCAGGCCGGCGAAGGCGGCGTGGCCCTCGTTGAGGTGGTAGAGCGCGGGCTGGATGCCCATGGCGTCCAGCATCCGTACCCCGCCGACACCGAGCACCAGCTCCTGGCGGATGCGGGTGTCCTGGTCCCCGCCGTAGAGGTGGCGGGTGATGTCGCGGTGGTGCGGCGCGTTGCCCGCAACGTCGGTGTCCAGGAGGATCAGCGGCACGCGCCCGACGGCCACGCGCCAGGCCTGGACCATCACGACACCGTCGCCCATGGGCACCTCGACGGTCAGGCGCGCACCCGTGCGGTCGACCACGGGTTCCGCGGCGCTGTGTTCGAGGTCGTTGGGTGCCGGCTCGGCGTGCTGCTGGCCGTGCGCGTCCACGGTCTGGGTGAAGTAGCCGTCGCGGTAGGCCAGCCCCGCGGCCACCAGCGGCAGCGCGAGGTCCGACGCGGAGCGCAGGTGATCACCGGCCAGGACACCGAGGCCGCCCGAGTAGGTGTGGAGCGGATCGCACAGCCCGAACTCCGCGGACAGGTAGGCGACCACGCGGGCGCCGTCGCTGAGGTCGGGGGCACCGGCGAGCTCCCCGTCGAGGGCGGCCACCAGGCCACGGATCCGGTCCATCGCCGCCGCGTCGCCGGTGAGCCTGGTCAGCGCCGCGTCGTCGAGCGCCTGCACCACGGCCACGGGGTCGTCACCCGCGATGCCGTCGAGGGGGGCGGCGAGGTCCTGGAAGAGGGTCCGCGTCGGGTGGTCGTAGAACCACCGGAGGTTGCGGGCCAGGCGGTCGAGCTGCGCGCGCAGGGATGCTGCATCGTTCACGGTTCCGGTCCTTCGGGACAACGACGTACCGCCCCTCGGCGCCAGGTCGGCGCGGGCGTCGTCATCGGGACGGGCTCGGGGCGGGTCGGGGGTACACGCTACGACAGCGGTCCCGCCCGCGCGAGCCGGGCGCCTGGTCGCGCGGGCGTTCGGGCGCGCCGGCACTGCCCGCGGCG
>SKTN01000359.1 GCA_007117945.1 Nitriliruptoraceae bacterium
GCTGCAGCCGTGACGACCTGCACCGGCACCTCGCAACGACACCCCTGGAGCACACCGTGAGGATCCTGGTCGCTGACCCCCTTGCCGACGCCGGCGTGGCCGCGCTGGCCGCCGAGCACGACGTCGACGTGCGCACCGGCCTGTCCAAGGAGGAGCTGCTCGCCATCGCCGGCGAGTACCACGGCATCGTCGTGCGCTCCCAGACCACCATCGACGCCGACATCTTCGCCGCGGCCGGCCAGCTCCAGGTCGTCGCCCGCGCCGGTGTCGGGCTCGACAACGTCGACGTCGACGCCGCCACCAAGTCCGGCGTGATCGTGTGCAACGCGCCCCAGTCGAACATCATCTCCGCGGCGGAGCACACCGTCGCCCTGATCCTGGCGCTGGCCCGCAACATCCCCCAGGCCCACGGCGCGCTGACCGAGGGTCGCTGGGAACGCAAGGCGTGGACGGGGACCGAGCTGCACGACAAGACCCTCGGTGTGCTGGGTCTGGGACGGATCGGGACCCTGGTGGCCCAGCGCTGCCACGCGCTCGGGATGCGTCTGGTGGCCTACGACCCCTTCGTCGCCCCGGAACGGGCCGGCCGGCTGGGGGTGGAGCTCGTCCCCACCGTCGACGAGGTCCTCACCCGCGCCGACGTCGTCACGATCCACCTGCCGAAGACCCCGGAGACCATCGGCCTGATCGACGCCGAGCGCCTGCGGCTCATGAAGCCCACAGCCCGCCTGATCAACGTCGCCCGCGGCGGCATCGTGGTCGAGGAGGACCTCGCCGAGGCGCTGCGTGAGGGGGTCATCGCGGGTGCTGCGGTGGACGTGTTCGCCACGGAGCCCACCACGGCCTCGCCCCTGTTCGGGCTCCCCAACGCGATCGTCACCCCCCACCTCGGCGCCTCCACCGAGGAGGCCCAGGACAAGGCCGGCACCCAGGTCGCCGAGTTCGTCAACCTCGCCCTGCGCGGTGAGTTCGTCTCCTCGGCGGTCAACGTCCAGGGCGGGCCGATCGACGACCGGCTCAAGCCCTACCTGCCGCTGGGGGAGGAGCTCGGCCGCCTGCTGACCGCACTGGCCTCCACGGGCCTGTCCGGCGAGGTGACCGTGGAGTACCTCGGCGACATCGCCGAGGCCGACGGACGCACCCTCGGGCTGTCGGTGCTCAAGGGGCTGCTCTCCCCGGTGTGCAGCGAGCCCGTGACCTTCGTCAACGCGCCGCTGATCGCCGAGGAGCGCGGGCTGAACGTGCGCGAGGTCTCCGATCCCCACTCCGAGGACTACGTGTCCGTCCTGCGGGTCACGGGCATGGGCCGCGATGGCCGCCCGATCCGGGTCGCCGGCACGGTCCTGCCCGGCGATCGGGAGCGGCTGATCGAGGTGTGGAACACCCCCGTCGACGTCGAGCCCACCAAGCACATGGCCTTCTTCCGCTACGAGGACCGGCCCGGCATCATCGGCGCCGTCGGCACCGGGTTCGGTGAGGCCGGGGTGAACATCGCTGCCGCCCAGGTCGGCCGCAGCGGGGTGGGCGGCGAGGCGATCATGGCGCTCAGCCTGGACAGCGCCGTGCCCGACGAGGTGCTCCACGACATCGTGGAGCGCATCGGCGCCACGGAGGGCCGGTCGATCGTGCTGGTCTGAACACCGAGGTGGTGGGGGCGCCGGTCAGCGGGGCCGCAGGGTCAGGACCAGCAGGGCCGTCGCCACACCGCCATGGGCGGTCCAGGCGGCGGTTCTCAGCCAGTTGGTCCCCACCAGGCGTGCGTGTGCAGCCGCGTCGAAGCCACCGGACAGCACGCTGTGGGCGGGCACGCTGAAGGCGATGGTGACCACCACCGGGATGGCGGCGAGCGCCGCGGCCGCGTACACCAGCGTGCGGGGTACGCCCGCCGGTGGGGACAGCAGCAGCGCGAGGGTGGTCAGCCCCTGGATCGCCCAGGGCAGGACGATCACCCACGTGATGCGTGCCGAGTGGGCGGCCTCGTAGGCGGGGAACCGGTCGGGTCCCACCGCGGCGAACAGCGGGTAGTGGACCAGCTGGATGGTCCAGATCATGCCCACCATGAACAGCGTGGACACCGCGTGTGCCACGACCACCGGGACCATCTCCGTCTCCTCCGCGCGATCGGGTGGGCTTCGACGCGCGCCGGGGGCGTGGCCCGGATGCGTACCGGTCGGTTCCAGGGCTCACGCCCCGGTCCGTGCCGTCCGTAGGGCCACGGGCCTGCCTGCTTGGCTGCGCCCTCCACGAGCGTGCCGGGCCACGGGGCCACCCGCCCGGTCCGGGCGCGCTCTCCGACCGGTCACGGCACGGGGCCGCCCGCCGGGTCACGGCACCACAGCCTCGCGGTGGAACTCGGGGCGGTCCCAGTCCCCGCTGTGGAACAGGTCGGCCAGGTGCTCCACGGCCTCGACGACCTCCACGCGGGTCACGTACAACGGCGCGAACCCGAAACGCACCAGGTCCGGCGGGCGGTGGTCCCCGATCACCCCGCGGGTGACCAGCGCCCGCGACAGCGGACCCGCGGCATCGTGCCGCAGGGACACCTGCGCGCCCCGCTCGGCGGCGTCGCGGGGGGTCACCACCTCCACCTCGGTGCCGAGGTGCTCGTCGACCAGGTCGATGAACAGCCCCGTCAACTCGCCGGCACGGGCGTCCAGGGCCGTGATGTCCACGCCCTCGAAGACCTCGAGCGCCGTCTCCAGCGCGGCCATCGACAGCACGGGCGGCGAGCCGTCGAGGAAGCGCTCCGCACCGGGGGCCGGCTGGTAGCCGAGGTCGAAGGCGAAGGGGCGCGCGTGCCCGAACCAGCCCCGCACCGGGGTCGCCGCCTCCTCGTGCCACCGGGTGGCGATGTAGAGGAACCCCGGCGACCCGGGCCCGCCGTTGCAGTACTTGTAGGTGCATCCCACCGCCAGGTCCGCCTGCCACTCGTCCAGCGCCACGTGCAGCGCGCCCACGGAGTGGGACAGGTCCCACACCGCCAGCGCACCGACCGCGTGGGCCGCGGCGGTCTGCGCGGCCGCGTCGTGGCGACGCCCGGAGCGGTAGTCGACGTGGGTGAGCAGCAGGACCGCGACGTCCTGGTCGAGGTGGCGCTCCACCTCCGCGGTGGGGACGACCCGGACCTCGAGGTTGCCCGTGAGCTCGGCCAGGCCGTGGGCGACGTAGACGTCGGTGGGGAAGTTGGCGTCGTCGGTGAGGATCACCCGACGGTCGGGGCGCAGGCGGTGTGCGGCCGCCAGCGCCTTGAACAGGTTCGCCGAGGTGGAGTCGGTGACCGCGATCTCCTCCGGAACCGCACCCAGCAGGGGGGCGAGGCGCTCTGCGACCCGTCGCGGCATCTCGACCCAGCCGGCGTCGTTCCAGCTGCGGATGAGGCCGCGGCCCCACTCCGCTTCGACCACGCCACGCAGCCGCTCGGCCACGCGGGGCTGGAGCGCACCCAGGGAGTTGCCGTCGAGGTAGAGCACGTCGTCGGGCAGCGCGAAGCGGCCACGCAGGTGACCCAGGGGATCCTGGGCGTCGAGGGATGCGGCGGTCCTGCGGTCCATCTGCACCCCCTGCGACCCGTTTCCCGCCCGCCGATCGCGCACGACGACGGAGCTGTTCCGACCGGTGCAGGGCACCGTAGTCGGCTGTCGGCCCCGGCCGGCTGTCCCGCGGGGTCCTTGACATCGACACTGACGTCGATGTCAACTATGGGCCGATCCCGCACACCGCGCCCGCCATGGTGCTCGCGGGGACCGTTGCCACGGTCCCGCGGCGCAGCGGCGCGGCGGTGCAGGCGCGCGGGTCCTCCGGGCCCCGCGACGGTGTGCACGCGACCGCACACCAGTGCCCGCACGAGCGGCGATACCCGCTACCGGCACGAGCACCGACAGCCGCACCCGCACGAGCGCCGTCCACCCGGACGGGCGACACCCGCACCCACCCCCCCGCCAGGTCACCGGGACCCGCCCGGTCGTCCCGGCGCGTCACCGATGGTTGGAGGACCTGTGACCACCGCCTTCGTGTTCCCCGGCCAGGGCTCCCACCGGGCCGGTGTCCTCACCGCCTGGAAGGAGCACCCGGCGCTGGCCGTGCTCGAGGAGGTCGGCGAGGGTCTGGGCCGTGACGTCCGGGCGTTGAGTGACGACCCGGGTACGGGGGGGCGCACCGCCGACGCCCAGCCGGCCATCATGGCGGCCTCCCTCGTGGCCTGGCGCGGGCTGAGCGATGCCGGTGTGCGGCCCGACGTCGTGGCCGGGCACTCCCTCGGTGAGTACACCGCCGCGATCGCGGCAGGGGCGTTCAGCGTCGTCGACGGCACCCGCGTGGTCGCCGAGCGTGGCAGGGCGATGGGGGAGGCCTGCGCAGCCTCACCCGGCACCATGGCCGCGGTGGTCAAGCTCAACCCCGACGCCGTCGAGGTGCTGGTCGACGGCATCGACGGCCTGGTGGTCGCCAACGACAACGCCCCGGGACAGGTCGTGGTCGCCGGCGATCCGCAGGCCGTCGCCGCCGTGCGTGCCCGCGCCAAGGACGCCGGTGGCAGGGCGCTCCCCCTCGACGTCGAGGGCGCCTTCCACTCGCCCGCGATGGCGCCGGCCGTCGACGCCGTACGGGCGGTCCTGGCCGATGTCGCGGTCGAGGACCCGGAGGTGCCCCTGGTCAGCGGCGCCACCGCCCGCGAGGTGGAGCGCGCCGACCCCCTCGGCGACGCCCTGGTAGCCGGCATCCTGTCACCGGTGCGGTGGCGTGAGGTCCAGCTGCGCCTCGCCGAACGTGGCGTCACCCACCTCGTCGAGGTCGGCCCCGGTGGCGTCCTGGCCGGCCTGGCCAAGCGGACCGTGCCGGACATCGAGGTGCACTCCGTCGCCACGCCCGACGACCTGGAAGCGGTCGTGGACGTCCTCGCCGAGGTGGCGACCGTCCGCTGACCCCGCACGTCCGCCGTTCCGGCTGCGCCAGCCGGTGGCGGCTGCTACACCCCTGCACAGCCCTGCGGCCCCGCGACCCCGGCCGCGTTCCCCCGAGGAGACCCCGTGAGCGCGACGACCCCAACCCGCGCCGGTGCGCCCGTGCGCGTGGCCGGCCTGGGCGTGCGCCTGCCTGACCGTGTGGTGACCAACGACGACCTCGCGAAGGTCCTCGACACCTCCGATGAGTGGATCCGCACGCGCACGGGGATCCGACAGCGCCACGTGGCAGCGCCGGGGGAGGCGACCTCCGACTTGGCCGCTGCTGCCGCGACGGCCGCCCTCGACGACGCCGGCCTGACGGTGGCCGACGTGACCGCCATCATCGTGGCCACCACCACGCCCGACCACACCATCCCGGGTACCGCACCCCTGGTCGCGGCCCGGCTCGGCAGCGAGGCCGCGGCCTTCGACGTCAACGCGGCCTGCAGCGGGTTCATCTACGGCCTGCGGGTGGCGGCCGGCATGTCCGCCACCGGTGATGGCGCCGTGCTGGTGATCGGTGCGGAGACCCTGACCCGCGTCGTGGACCCCACCGACCGCAGCGTCGCCGTCCTGTTCGGGGACGGTGCCGGCGCCGTGGTGCTGGTCCCCGACGACACCGCGAGCTTCGGACCCTTCAGCCTCGGTGCCGATGGCAGCGAGCCCTCCATGCTGTGGACGGCATCGGGGGGGACCCGCCGGCCCGTGGACGCCGTCGTCCTGGAGGAGGGCAGCCACTTCCTGACGATGCGCGGCGGCGACGTCTACCGCAACGCCGTGTCCAGGATGGCCCAGGGGGCCCGTACGGTCCTCGAGGAGGCCGGTATCGGCGTCGAGGACGTCGACCTGTTCGTCGGGCACCAGGCCAACGTGCGCATCCTGGACGCCGTGGCCAGCCGGCTCGGTCTGCCCAGCGAGCGCAACCACGTCGCCGTGGATCGCCACGGCAACACCTCGGCGGCCTCGATCCCCCTGGCGCTCGCCGACGCCCGCGACCAGGGGCGGCTCCACGACGGTGACACCGTCCTGCTGGCCGCTTTCGGCGCCGGGCTGACCTGGGGCGCCGGGCTGCTGACCTGGAAGGACACCCCATGAGCACGACCGTTGCGATCGTCAGCGGCGGCAGCGGCGGCATCGGTGCGGCCACCTGCCGCGCCCTGGCCGCCGCCGGCCACCACGTGCTGGTGGGCTACGGCGGCAACGCCGCCGCAGCCGAGCAGGTCGTCGCGTCGTTGGCCGAGGTGGACGGCGTCGGTGAGGCGTGCCACCTCGATGTCACCGATGAGGACAGCGTCACCGCCGCCGTGGCCCGGGCCACGGAGCTCGGTGCCCTGGCCGTGGTGGTCAACAACGCCGGCATCGCCGACGACGATCTGCTGCTGCGGCTCGACGCCGCGCGCTTCGACCGGACCGTGGAGGTCAACCTGCGTGGGGCGTTCCTGCTGTCCAAGGCGGCCGTCCGCCCGATGCTGCGCAACCGGGGCGGGCGGATCATCAACGTCGCCTCCGTGGTGGCGCTCAGGGGCAACACCGGACAGACCGCCTACGCCGCGTCCAAGGCGGGGTTGATCGGGTTCTCGAAGTCCCTGGCCCGCGAGGTCGCCCGCAAGGCGATCACCGTCAACGTCGTGGCGCCGGGGTTCGTGGACACCGCGATGACCGAGCAGCTCGACGCGGCGGCCCGGGAGGCCCTCACCGCGATGGCGCCGACCAACAAGCCCGTCCTCGCCGAGGAGGTCGCCGCGGCGATCGCTTTCCTCGCCTCACCCGCGGCGGCGTCGATCACCGGCGCCGTGCTGCCCGTGGACGGCGGCGCCGGGATGTGAGCGTGACACCGACCTGCACCACCCCACCGGTCGCCACGGCGACCACCTCAGCCCCGCACCACCCGCACCGGTCGTGACCGCGACCACCGACACACAGGAGCCACACCGTGAGCCAGGAACTGCTCGCCACCTTCACCGAGGTCCTCACCGAGGAGTTCGGGGTCCCCGCCGATGACATCTCGCCCGAGGCGACCTTCGAGGCACTCGGGCTCGACTCCCTCGACGTCGTGGAGCTGACGCTGGTCCTCGAGGAGAAGACCGGCGTCAAGCTCGAGGACGAGGAGCTCGAGGACGTGCGTACCGTCCAGAACGCCATCGACAAGGTCGCGGAGAAGCAGGCGTGACTGAGGTCGTCGTCACCGGACTCGGCATCCTCAGCCCCTCCGGTCGGGGCGTCGAGGAGGCCTGGGCAGGTGTGCTCTCGGGCCGCAGCGCCGCGGCACAGGACGCGCAGCTGCAGGAGAAGGGCACCCCCGTCACCATTAGCTGCCGCGTGCCCGACTTCGACGCCGACGCGGAACTCGGTCGCGGTGCCAAGCGCCGCCTCGACCGCTTCACCCACCTGGCCTTGATCGCCGCCAAGGAGGCGATCGCCCAGGCGGGGCTGTCCGAGGACGGCGACGAGCGGATCACCGAGGTGGATGCCGACCGCACGGGTGTGCTGCTCGGCTCGGGGATCGGCGGCGCCGAGACCTGGGAGGAGGAGTACCCCCGCTACCTCGACAAGGGTCCCGGTCGGGTCAGCCCGATGTTCGTGCCCAAGATGCTCTCCAACACCGCGGCGGGCACCATCGCGATCCGCTCCGGTGCCCGCGGGCCCAACATGACCGTCAACACCGCCTGCGCCGCGGGTGCCTCGGCGCTGCACCTCGGCCGGGACCTGCTGCGGGCGGGCGCCGCCGACGTGGTGCTCGCCGGTGGCGTCGAGGCCGGGGTGACGGGGCTGTCGGTCAGCGCCTTCGCCCAGATGGGTGCGCTCACCAAGAACCCCGACGCGGCCGCAGCGTCGCGACCCTTCGACGTCGGCCGGGACGGGTTCGTGATCGGCGAGGCCGCCGGCGTGCTGGTCCTGGAGACCGCCGAGCACGCCGCCGCCCGCGGGGTGACGCCCCTGGCCGTGCTGGCCGGTGCCGGCGCGTCGGCGGACGCCCACCACGCCACCGCCCCTCCCGAGGACGGCGGCGGGGCGATCCTGGCGATGCGTCGCGCCGTGGAGGACGCCGGGCTGCCCCTGACGGCGATCGGCCACCACAACGCCCACGGCACCTCCACGCCGCTGAACGACGCGGCGGAGGCGCGTGCGCTGCGGGCGGTCTTCGGTGACCACACCGATCGGATCGTCGTGTCCTCCACCAAGGGCGTCACGGGGCACACCCTGGGTGCGGCCGGCGCCATCGAGGCGATCTTCGCGATCCAGTCCCTGCGTGAGGGGCTGGTCCCCCCGACGGCCAACCTCGTCGAGCAGGATCCGGAGATCGACCTCGATGTGGTCGCTGGTGCGCCTCGCGAGGTGGCCTTGGAGGCGGTGCTGTCGGCCTCGATGGGCTTCGGCGGCCAGAACGCCGCCCTGGTGTTCACCCCCGCGTGAGCCGTCCCGATCAGCCGGCTGCCGACGACCCTGAGGGTCGCGACGAGGTGGTGGTCCCCGCCACCTCGGTGCCCGGTCCACGGTCGCCGCGGCGGCTGGTGCTGCGGCCGATCCTGCGCAGCTGGCTCAGGGTGCGCTCCCACGGGGCGCACCACGTGCCGACCAGCGGGCCGGTGCTGCTGGCCTCCTCCCACCGCTCCCACGCCGACTCGATCGCCCTGGCGCTGGCGGTCCGCCGGCCCGTGCACTTCCTCGGCGACCTCAAGCTGACCCGGGCGCCCATCGTCGGTCCGCAGCTGCCCAAGCTCGGCATGGTCCCCCTGCGCCGGGGTGAGGCCGATGGCGCCGCCCTGGACGTCGTCCGTGCCCTGCTCGGCGACGGTCACTGCGTGGTGGTCTACCCCGAGGGCTCACGCAGCCGCGACGGGCGCGTCCACCGGTTGCGCAGCGGGGTGGCACGGGTCGCTGCGGAGCTCGGCGTCCCCGTCGTGCCCGCGGGCATCGAGGGCATCGAGCGCATCTGGCCCGTCGACGGCCGCCCCAAGCCCTGGGGCGGTGTGGTGACGGTGCGCTTCGGTCCCGCCTTCCCGCCACCCGAGGACACCCCCCGGGCCCGACGCTCCTTCAACCTGCAGCTGCAGGCCCAGCTCGGCGAGCTGTCGCGCTCGGAGCTCGCCACCACCTTCTCCGCCGCCGGCGGCGGGGAGGCGGGGGCGTGAACGGGCTCGTCACCGGCTGCGACCTGGTCGACATCGCACGCCTGTCGGCGGCGATCGACCGCCGCCCCGGGCTCGTGGAGCGCGTCTTCACCCCCCGGGAGCGCGCCGACGCGCTGCGGGGTGGCGCCGGCGCCGGTACCGAGGTGGAGCGTGCCCGGCTCGCCGCCCGGTTCGCCGCCAAGGAGGCCACCCGCAAGGCGCTGGGGGACCTGCGCCTGCCCTTCCACGCCGTCGAGGTGCGGACCGCGGACAGCGGCGCACCCGAGGTGTACCTGCACGGCGCGCCCGCAGGCCTGAGCTGCTCGCTGTCCCACGACGCCGGGGTGGCCATGGCCATCGTCGTCGGTGTGCGCGGGACCGGGGCCGCTGCGCTGAGCGCCGCAGGCACGCGTGCGGGAGGCGACGCCGACCTGCCCGCTGATCAGCCGGCCGGCCCGCCCACCGATCGGCCCACCGACGGGCGCATCGCGCCCACGGACACGTCCACCACCCTCTAGGAGATCACCGTGCTGCTCGCGGACAAGAAGCTGCTCATCACCGGGGTCCTCGACCCGCGTTCCATCGCGTTCTTCGCGGCCAAGGTCGCCCAGGAGCAGGGCGCGGAGCTCGTGCTCACCGGCTTCGGCCGTGGCATGCGGCTGACCGAGCGGGCGGCAGCGCGCCTCGATCCCAAGCCCGACATCCTCGAGTTGGACGTCACCCAGCCGGAGCACCTCGAGGCGGTCCGGGCCGATCTCGAGGCCCGGTGGGGACGGCTCGACGGGCTCCTGCACGCGATCGGTTTCGCGCCGGGTTCCTGCCTGGACGGCGGGTTCCTCACCGCCCCCTGGGAGGACGTGAGCACCGCCTTCCAGGTGTCCACCTACTCCTACGTCGCACTGGCGGCGGGGCTCAAGGACCTGTTGGCCGTTGGTCCAGGTGCCGTCGTCGGGCTGGACTTCGACGCCCAGGTCGCCTGGCCCGGCTACGACTGGATGGGTGTGGCGAAGGCGGGGCTGGAGTCGGCCAACCGCTACCTCGCCCGGGATCTCGGGCCCCTGGGCATCCGAGCGAACCTGGTGGCTGCAGGGCCGCTGCACACCATGGCGGCGCGCTCGATCGGCACCATCACCGCCTTCGAGCACCTGTGGAGCGAGCGCGCTCCGCTGGGCTGGGAGACCCGCGACCCCGAGCCCGTCGGTCGGGCGGTCTGCGCGCTGCTGTCGGACTGGACGCCGGCGATCACGGGCGAGATCGTCCACGTCGACGGTGGGGTGCACGCGATGGGTGGTCCCGTCGCACCGGTGGCCTCGGAGGGCGCCGCTCCGGCGCCCGCAGCACCCGAGGCACCCGCCGAGGGGTGAGCCCCTGGCGGTCCTGACCTCGGCCAGCGCCCCGGCAGCGCGGCGTCGCGTGGATCCTCCGGCGTGGTCGGGGGGGCCGGACGGGCAGGGGCCGGACGTCCGGCCACCCGGCTGTCCGCCCGTCGACGGCCGGTGCGGACCCTGTCATAGTGCTGCAGAACCGCGCCGCAGGGTGCACCGCACCCCTTCGCGCCCGCGGGCTCCCTCACCGCACCGTGACGCCGGAGCCCCACCGCGATCGACCAGGCGCACCACGCACACACGGAGGGTCCCCATGGGCCTCATGATCCTGCTCCTCATCCTCGCACTCATCGTCGGTGGACTGGGCTTCGTCCTCGACCTCGTCGTCCTCGGGCTCGCGCTGGGCGTCGTCCTGGCGATCGCCGGGTTCGTCGTCGGGCGGCGCCCACGGATCTGACACCACTCGCGGGGCCTCCTCCCGCAGCCGCGCGTCGTGACCGACCCGACCCATCAACGTGTGCAGCGATCCGACCTGCAGAGTGTCCCTTCGCTGCACACCCCGCGGCGCTGCACGGTCCGCGGGCAGCACGCCCCGGGTTGCTGCACACGCCGGGGCCCTGCGCACCCTGCGTCGCTGCGCACCCTGCGTCGCTGCACACCC
>SKTN01000211.1 GCA_007117945.1 Nitriliruptoraceae bacterium
ACATCCTGCTCAAGCTGATCCAGGCCGCCGACTTCGACGTCAAGAAGGCCGAGACGGGCATCATCTACATCGACGAGGTCGACAAGATCGCCCGCAAGTCGGACAACCCCTCGATCACCCGGGATGTCTCCGGCGAGGGTGTGCAGCAGGCGCTGCTGAAGATCCTGGAGGGCACCGTCGCCTCCGTGCCGCCCCAGGGTGGGCGCAAGCACCCCCACCAGGAGTTCATCCAGATCGACACGAACAACATCCTGTTCGTGTGTGGTGGTGCCTTCGCCGGCCTCGAGCAGATCGTGGAGCAGCGGCAGGGCCAGCGCGGCGTCGGCTTCGGCTCGGAGGTCAAGGCGCGCCGCGACAAGGACATCGCGGCCCTGCTCGGTGACGTGCTCCCCGAGGACCTGGTCCGTTTCGGGCTGATCCCGGAGTTCATCGGCCGTCTGCCGATCGTCTCCTCCGTGGAGCCCCTGGACCGCCAGGCACTGGTGGACATCCTCACCAAGCCACGCAACGCGCTGACCAAGCAGTACATGCGGTTCTTCGAGTTCGACGGGGTCGAGCTGGAGTTCGCCGACGAGGCGCTCGAGGAGATCGCGGACCTCGCGGTCCTGCGCGAGACCGGCGCCCGGGGGCTGCGCGCCATCATGGAGGAGGTCCTGCTCTCCACCATGTACGAGCTGCCCTCCCGTGACGATGTCGGCCGCTGCGTGATCGACGCCGACACCGTCCGCAAGCGCACCAACCCGACCCTGGTGCCCCACTCCAAGCTGCGCCCCGCCGACGCGCCCCAGGAGCGCTCGGCCTGAGCAGCGGGACCGGCGCGCCGCCCGGGGGTCACCTCGGCACCGAGGTGGCCGCCCTCGGCGCTGGCGACGTCGCGGCCGTGCGGCCCCGGGTCGCGGCGCACGTGCGTCGTACGCCCGTGCTCGAGCTCGCCGCGGCCGACCTCGGGCTCGAGGCAACGGGTGCGGCACCGGTGGTGGCCAAGCTCGACCTCCTGCAGCCCACGGGGTCCTTCAAGGTGCGCGGCGCCACCGCCCTGCTGAGCGACCCGGACCTGGCCGAGCGGCTCGCCCAGGCTGGCGTGGTCGCTGCCTCCGGTGGGAACTACGGCCTGGCCGTGGCCTGGGCCGCGGCGCGGCTCCAGCTGCGGGCCACGGTGGTGGTCCCGGCGAGCGCACCGGCGGCCAAACTGGACCCGATCCGGGCGCTGGGCGCGGAGCTGCTCCTGGTCGACGGGGTGTACGCCGACGCCTTCGCCGCGGCGCAGGCTCTGCGGGCCGAGCGGGACGCGGTGCTCGCCCACGCCTACGACCAGCCCCAGGTCGTCGCCGGACAGGGCACCGCGGCGGCGGAGCTGCTCGAGCAGGCCCGTGACCTCGACACCGTGGTGGTGGCGGTGGGTGGTGGCGGGCTGCTGGCCGGCACGATCGCCGCCATCGTCGCCGCCGGCCTGCGGGTCATCGCCGTGGAGACCGAGGGCACCCCCACCCTGCACGCCGCGTTGGCGGCCGGTGCGCCCGTGGACGTGGAGGTGTCCGGCCTGGCCGCCTCCGCCCTGGGCGCGCGGCGCATCGGGGCACACGCGTGGGCGGCTCGCCACCACCTCGACCGGGCCCTGCTGGTCACCGACGCCGAGGTGGCACAGGCCCAGCACCTGCTGTGGCACACCGCGCGTCTGGTGGCCGAGCCCGGCGGGGCGACCGCGCTGGCCGCGCTGACCTCCGCGCGCTACCGGCCCGCGGCGCACGAGCGCGTCGGGGTGATCGTGTGCGGTGCGAACACCGACCCCGCCAGCGTGCTCGAGGCCCGTCCGGAGGGGGCGGCCTTCGGACATCGGTCGGCCGGGGTCGACCCCCCGGTAGGAGGTAGGGGGTTCCCCCGGTAGTGCCGCTGCCCGGGGGATGTCACGGTGGTGGTGACGACCGGGGCCGAGCCCCGCGCCTGGGAGCCGGCCCGTGCAGCGGTCACCTGGAGGGACGCCGTGGAGACCATGACCGATCGACTGGACACCTGGGTGGAGGTGGGTCTGGTCACGCCGCAGCAGGCCGCACGCATCGCCGCCTACGAGCGCGGTGCACTGGAGGGCGCGCCGGGTCCCTGGGGAGGCGGCGACGGTCCCCCGCCCCCGCCCGCGGCGCGCGGCGCCCCACGAGGTCGCCCGACCTCGCGCACCAGCCTGGCCGAGGCGCTGGGCTACGTCGGCGCGGCCCTTGCGCTGGGTGCGATCGCGCTGCTGCTCGGGGAGCTGTGGCGTGAGCTGCTCCTCGGTGGGCGCCTGGCCCTGGTCGGCGTGCTGACCGTGGCGGTGTTCGGTGCGGGGCTGGCCCTGCGCACCGCCGATGCGCCCGCGCTGCAGCGGTTGACCAACGTGCTCTTCGCCGCGAGCGTGGCGGGGGTGGGCTGGTTCACCGGCGTGGTCACCGGCGACGTCCTCGGTATGGACTGGGACGCGCGCGGCGCCAGCGTCGGGGTCGCGATGTTCGTCGTGGCGATCAGCCTGCAGCTGTGGCGCCGCGGCTGGCTGCTGCAGCTGTTCAGCCTGTTCTCCGCGCTGCTCGCTGCCGGGATGCTGCTGTCGGTGCTCGATCCGCAGATGGACGAGCTGTGGCGCGGCGTGACCATCGGTGTGATCGGGCTCGCGTGGGCGATCCTGTCCCGCGGCGGCTGGCTCGGCCCGCGGGTGCTCGGTGAGACCACCGGGGCGCTCGCCCTGCTGCTGGGTGTCCAGCTGGCGGCCTGGGGCGACCCGCGCACCGTGGTGCTCGTGGTCGGTGTGGTCATCGCCGGTGCGCTGGTCGCCTCCGCGGTGCACGGTGACCACCTGCACCACCTGATCGTCGGCGCGATCGGGCTGTTCGCCTTCAGCCCGCAGCTGGTGTTCGAGGTCTTCGGTGACCGCGTCGGTGGGCCCGCCAGCCTGTTGCTGGTCGGTCTGCTGCTGGTCCTGCTGGCCGTTGGGCTCGGCCGAGCCCGACGCGAGGTCGAGCCCCACGCCGCTGACGAGCGGCACGGGGCCAGTGCGCACAGGGATGGTGGATCATGAGCACCACCGACACGACCCACGGGGCCGGCACGACCGGGCGCGGCGCTTCGACGGCCGCCCCCGGCGACGGGGGTCCACCGCCCGACGCGCCGTCCAGCGGCGGCGCGGGCGTCCCGCCCCGCAGCATCGCGGCGCTGGTCACCGCTGCCGCCCTGGTCGTCGCGGTGGTGGCCCTGGTGCTGGTGTTCGGGGTGGCCCGCCCGCCCGAGCTGCCGAGCCTCGCGGAGCAGCCCGACCCCGCCCCACCGGCCAGCATCGCGTGGACCCGCTGGGACGAGGGCTTCACCTGCGTGGACGTCCTCGCCCCTGACGGGACCGTCACCGAGGTCGCCTGCGACCTCCAGGGCGAGGAGATCCTCGCCTGGGACGCCGACGGCATCGCCCTGTGGGTGTGGGGGCCACGTGAGCGCGTGGAGGTCCTCGACCCGGCCACCGGTGAGATCGTGGACTCACGCCCCGCACGCGGGCAGCTGCTGGACGAGCGGCCCATGGATGCCCTGCGGGTCCGCCACGAGGACGGGATCCTGACGGCGCAGCTGCGCGACACCGGTGAGGTGCTGTGGGAGGTCGACGCCCACGAGAACTACCGCCTCCGTGAGGGCCGTCTCTCGCCCGACGGCGAGTGGGTGGCGGTGTTCGACAGCGCTGGCCGGCTGCTGGTCGCACCCACCGACGGCTCCGTCGGGCCGCGCGTGTGGCACGAGGACGAGGAGCAGTGGCAGGCGCCGGTGTGGGAGGGCACGCCGCTGCCGGAGGTGGCCGAGGACTGACCGGGAACCGACCGGGAACCGACCGGGGGCCGGCCCGCAGGCCGGCCCCCGGTCCCGCACGCGCCTGCCGACCCCGCCGTGGCCGCCACGTGCGCGCAGGGGCCCCGGCCCGGGGCTGGCTACGCTCCCCGGCCGGGTGCGCCCACCCGGAACCCGCGCGCCCTCCCGCCCCCGACGCCCCACGGACGCCCCCGATGCCGAAGCTGCCCAAGGCCTACGACCCCGCGGCCGTCGAAGCCGACCTCTACGCGGACTGGCGTGACGCCGGGCTGTTCCACGCCGAGCCCGACGACGAGGGTGAGCCCTTCTCCATCGTCATCCCACCGCCCAACGTCACCGGCTCTCTGCACGTCGGCCACGCCCTGGACAACACGATCCAGGACGTCATCATCCGCCGCAAGCGCATGCAGGGCTACAACGCGGTGTGGGTCCCCGGGACCGACCATGCGGGCATCGCCACCCAGAACGTGGTGGAGAAGCAGCTCGCCGCCGAGGGAACCGACCGTCACGAGCTCGGTCGCGAGGCCTTCCTGGAACGGGTGTGGGCGTGGAAGGCCACCTCCGGGGGCCAGATCCTGACGCAGCTCGAGAAGCTCGGTGCCAGCGCGGACTGGGAACGGGAGGTCTTCACCTTCGACGACCCCCGCTCCGAGGCCGTGCGTGAGGTGTTCGTCGCCCTCTACGAGCAGGGCCTGATCTACCGCGGCGAGCGCCTGATCAACTGGTGCGTGCGCTGCCACACCGCCCTGTCCGACATCGAGGTGGAGCACGAGGACGAGACCGGCGAGCTCGCCCGCTTCGTCTACCCCCTGGCCGACCCCGACGCGGTGCCGGCCGAGGTGCTGGCCAGCGTCGACGACGAGGAGGCCGGGCTGACCCGCGCCCCCAGCGGCGAGGTCGGCATCGAGGTGGCGACCACCCGGGCGGAGACGATGCTCGGGGACACCGCGATCGCCGTCCACCCCGACGACGAGCGCTACGCCGCCATGGTCGGGCTCGAGGTCCGCCACCCCTTCCAGGACCGCACCTTCGCCGTGGTGGCCGATGACTACGTGGACCCGGCCTTCGGCTCCGGGGCGGTGAAGATCACCCCGGCCCACGACCCCAACGACCACGCCATCGCCGAGCGCCACGACCTCGACGTCATCGACATCATGGACGACACCGGCGTGCTCACCGAGGTGGTGGGGGAGCGGTTCGTCGGCCAGGACCGTTTGGTGGCCCGTGGGAGCGTGAAGGCGGCGCTGGACCACGCCGGGCTGCTCCTGGGCGTGGACGACCACGAGCACTCGGTGGGCCACTGCTCACGCTGCAACACCGTGATCGAGCCGCGGCTGTCGCTGCAGTGGTTCGTGGCGATGCGCCAGCTCGCGGAGCAGGCGGCTGCGGCGGTCCGCGAGGGCCGCACGGTGTTCGTGCCGGAGTCACGCACCAAGCCCTTCCTGGAGTGGCTCGACAACCTCCACGACTGGTGCATCTCCCGCCAGATCTGGTGGGGCCACCGCATCCCCGCCTGGTACGGCCCGGACGGGGAGATCCGGGTGTCGCGCACCGATATCGACGAGGAGGGCTTCGTCCAGGACGAGGACGTGCTCGACACCTGGTTCTCCTCCCAACTGTGGCCCTTCAGCGTGTTCGGCTGGCCGGTGCGGACCCCGGAGCTCGCGACGTGGTTCCCCACCTCGGTGCTGGTCACCGGCTACGACATCAACACCTTCTGGGTCTCCCGGATGCTGATGATCAGCCTGTGGTTCACCGGTGAGGTGCCCTTCCACGTGGTCCACAACCACGGCCTGGTCCGCGATGAGCACGGCAAGAAGATGTCGAAGTCCTTCGGCAACGTGATCGACCCCCTGGACCTGGTGGGGCGCTACGGCGCCGACGCGACCCGCTTCGCCCTGCTGCGCTCCGCGGCCCCCGGGGCCGACGTGCCCCTGGCCGAGGAGTGGGTGGAAGGCACCAAGCGGTTCGCGAACAAGCTGTGGAACGTGGGCTCCTTCATCCTCTCCCGGCTGGCGGAGAACGAGGGGCGGCCCGGTGCCGACCTCGAGCCCCTGCCCCCCGTGGCGGAGCTCGACCTCGAGGACCGCTGGGTCCTCTCCCGCCTGCACGCCGCCCACCAGGCCGCCGACGCGGCGTACGACGCCTACGACTGGGCCACGGTGTGCCGCACCCTCTACCACTTCGTCTGGGACGAGGTGGCCGACTGGTACGTCGAAGCCGTGAAGCTGCGCCTCTACGGCGAGGACGCCGAGGCAGCGGCCATGGCCCGTCGCGTCGGCCGTCACGTGCTCGAGCACGTGCTGCGCCTGCTGCACCCCGTGATGCCCTTCGTGACCGAGATCCTGTGGCGCGAGCTCACCGGGTCCGCCGGTGGCCGCGACTCGTTGATGGTCGCCCCCTGGCCGAGCGCGCCCGAGGAGTGGCACGACCCCCAGGCCGAGGGCGCCTTCGCCGTGCTGCAGGACCTGGTGACCGAGACCAACCGGTTCCGTTCCCAGAACAGCGTGGCGCCCTCGAAGCGCTTCGAGGTGGTGGTCGCCAGCCATGAGCAGGAGCTGATCGCCGAGCAGTCGGCGTTGATCGCCTCCCTGGCGGGGCTGTCCGAGGTCACCGCTACCGCGGGCCTCGAGGAGCGCGACGGCACCTCCACGATCCAGTTCGGTGCCGGTCAGGCCCAGGTGGAGCTCAAGGGCCTGATCGACGTGGACGCGGAGCTCGAGCGGCTGACACGGGAGGCCGACAAGGCCCGTGCGGACCTCGCCCGGGTCGAGGGCAAGCTCGCCAACGAGGGCTTCACCTCCCGCGCCCCCGCCGAGGTCGTGGCCAAGGAGCGCGACAAGCGCGAACAGACCCTGGAGGCCGTGGCGCAGCTCGACGCGCGCATCGCGGCCCTGGAGCAGCTGCGCGGCTGAGCTGGGCCGTCACCGGGGGGTGTCGGTCTCCAGCAGTGCGCGCGGCGGCCACGAGGCCGCCCCCATCTCCCGGGAGATGTTGACCGCGGTGCGCCGGACCTCGTCGAGCAGGGCGCGGTCGGTGGGCACCTCGGAGGAGGGCGTGACGATCCCGACGGCGCCGATGACCGCATCGTGAGCGTCGAAGATCGGGGCCGCGACCTCCGACTCGCCCAGGATCGACTCGTCGGCCGCGGTGGCCAGGCCCGCCTCGCGGACCGCGGCCAGCTGCGTGGCGAGGTCGTCGGTGGCCACCACCGTGCGCCCCGTCAGCTTCGGCAGGTCGTCACGGGCCAGCAGCTCGTCGGCCCGGCGGGGGTCGAAGGCCAGCACCGCCTTGCCGAGCGCCGTGCCGTGGGTGGGGATGTCGATGCCGATCTCGCGCATCTGGTGGCTGCCGTCGGGGCGGAACACGTGGTGGATCACGACCATGTCGTCGGCCAGGGGCACCCCCACCCGCACGGCGCACCCGCTGCGCTCCGCCAGGGCGTCGGTCCAGCTCAGTGACCGCAGCCGCAGCTCGTTGGAGTCGAGGTAGACGTTGCTCAACCGCAGCACCCCCGGCCCCAGGGCGTAGCGCCCGCTGACGTCCTGCTCCACCAGGCCCCTGGCCACCAGGGTGGCGACGATGCCGTGGACCGTGGAGTTGGGCAGGGACAGACGCAGCGCGAGCTCGGTCAGGCGCAGCCGGCGGGCACCCTGCAGCTCGTGCAGGATGGCCACGGCACGGTCCACGGACTGGATCATGCGCCGGCCGCCGTGCGCAGGGCGTCGAGCACGATGGCGGCGGAGGTGGCACCGGGATCCTGGTGGCCGATGCTCCGGGCACCGAGGTAGCTGGCGCGGCCGCGGCGGGCCTGCAGCGGCACCGTGGCCAGGGCGCCGTCCTCGGCCGCCCCCACCGCCAGGCGGAGCATGCCCGCGAGATCGGCGCCGGAGCCGGCGGCGTCCGTCGCCCGCCGCGAGGCGGGTGCCAGGGCGTCCACCATGGTCTTGTCGCCCACCTCGGCGGCACCGAGCTGCTGGACGGCGTCGAGGGCGGCGACGAGTGCCTGTGCGAGGTCGCCGGGGGCAGCGGGTGCGTCGGGGGGCAGGCTGCGGCCCAGCGCGGTGAACCAGGTGCCGTACAGGGGGCCGCTGGCACCGCCGACGGAGCGGGACAGGGCGTGCCCGACGGCGCTGACCAGTCGGGCGGCGCTGGCACCCTCCTGGTCGCCGATGGCCGACAGGGCGGCACGCGCGCCCCGGGTCATGTTCGCGCCGTGGTCCGCGTCGCCGATGGCCGCGTCCAGTTCGGTGAGCCGGGCCTCCGAGGCCCGCAGCCGCCGGTCCATCTCCGCGATCCAGCGGTGCACGAGCGCCGGGTCGAGGTGGGTCGAGGGCGCGGCAGTGGACCCCTCGGCGGAGGGGAGGGACGCGCGCGAAGCGCCGTTCGGGGTGCTCACGTCCGGACCTCCCTCGAGGTGTTGACACCCTAGCTGCCCGGTGCTTGCATACGTAACGTTCGGTGATGTCGAAACCTATTCGGGCAGCGTCCGGACACGGAGGCGGGAGGGCAGCCCTCCCGTGCTGGGATGACAGCGGGTGACAGGCCCGCGGGAGAGGGCAGCAGATGAAGAAGCTGATCAACGGCACCGACGACGTCGTGGCCGAGGCACTGCAGGGCATGGAGCAGGCGCACCCGGAGCTCAAGATCAACCACGAGCTCAAGGTCATCGTCCGGGGTGACGCGCCGGTGCAGGGCAAGGTCGGCGTCATCTCCGGTGGTGGCTCCGGCCACGAGCCGATGCACGGCGGTTTCGTGGGCAGGGGCATGCTCGACGCCGCCTGTCCCGGTGAGGTCTTCACCTCGCCGACGCCGGATCAGATGCTGGAGGCCACCAAGGCCGTCGATGGCGGCGCCGGGGTGCTCCACATCGTCAAGAACTACACCGGGGACGTCCTGAACTTCGAGATGGCCGCGGAGCTCGCCCAGGCCGATGGCATCGACGTCGCGTCCGTGGTGATCGACGACGACGTCGCCGTGCAGGACTCAAGCTTCACCGCGGGACGCCGTGGTGTGGGCGCGACCGTCCTGGCGGAGAAGATCTGTGGTGCAGCCGCGGAGGCGGGCAAGGACCTCGCCACGGTCACGGAGCTGTGCGAGCGGGTCAACGCCCAGGGGCGCTCGATGGGGATGGCCCTGACCTCCTGCACCGTGCCGGCGGCGGGCAAGCCCACCTTCGAGCTCGGTGACGACGAGATGGAGATCGGCATCGGGATCCACGGCGAGCCTGGCCGCGAACGCCGCCCCGTGACGACCGCAGCTGAGGTCGCCAAGCAGCTGGTCGATCCGATCCTGGCCGACCTGCCCTACGAGCGGGGCGAGAAGGCGCTGGTGTTCGTCAACTCGATGGGCGGCACGCCGCTGATCGAGCTCTACATCCTCTACAACGAGGTGGTGAAGCTCCTCGCCGAGCACGGCATCGAGATCGCCCGCAACCTCGTCGGTCCCTACATCACCTCGCTGGAGATGCAGGGTGCCTCGGTCACGCTCCTCAAGCTCGACGACGAGATGACCGGCTACTGGGACGCCGCGGTCGAGACCCCCGCGCTGCGGTGGGGGGCCTGAGTATGGCGGACGCGACGGCCGTGACGGTGGAGGACCTGGTGGCGTGGGTCCACCGGTTCTCGGAGGTGATCGCCGAGCATGCCGACGAGCTGACCCAGCTCGACTCGCCCATCGGTGACGCCGACCACGGCACGAACATGCGCCGGGGCTGCCGCGCGGCCGTCGAAGCCCTGGAGGCGACCGGGCCCGAGGACGTCACCGGGTTCGGTCGGGCCATCGCGATGAAGCTGATCTCCGCCGTGGGCGGGACCTCCGGTCCCCTCTACGGCAGCTTCTTCCTGGCCTTCGGGACCGCCGGTGGTGCCACGCACACCCTGGACGACGCCGGCACCGTCGCGGCCCTGCGGGCAGCGGTGGACGCCGTCGCCGCGCGGGGCAAGGCCGAGCCCGGGGACAAGACCATGCTCGACGCCCTTATCCCGGCGGTGGAGGCCATGGAGGCCTCCCTGGAGGCGGGCGGCAGCCTCAGGGACGCGATGGCCGCCGGCACCACCGCCGCGGAGGAGGGCATGCACGCCACCACGCCGATGATCGCCCGCAAGGGGCGTGCGAGCTACCTCGGTGAGCGCAGCATCGGGCACCAGGATCCGGGCGCCACCTCCTCGTGGCTGCTCGTACGGTCGGCAGCGGAGACGCTGGCGGCCTGAGTTCGCCTCACCTGGACCGAGCCACCGTCTCCCGCGGCGGCTCGGTCCGGGATGGGGTCCCGCAGCACCCCGCGACCGGAGCCCGAGATGACCGTCGGCATCGTGATCGTCTCCCACAGCGCGGCGCTGGCCGCCGCCGCGGCCGAGCTCGCGCGGGAGATGGCCGGTGAGCGGCTGCGGCTGGCCCTGGCCGGTGGGGTGGACGACGACCAGGCCCCCCTCGGCACCGATGCCACCAAGGTCATGGCGGCGGTGGAGGAGGTGGACAGCGAGGACGGGGTGCTGGTCCTGATGGACCTCGGTTCCGCGGTCCTGTCCGCGGAGATGGCCCTCGATCTGCTCCCACCGGAGATCGCGGGACGGGTGGAGCTGTGCGAGGCCCCCATCGTCGAGGGGCTGATCGCGGCCGCGGTGCAGGCGGCCGCCGGGGCACCCCTGGCCGAGGTCGTCGCCGAGGCCCGCAACGGGCTCCTCGCCAAGGCGAGCCACCTCGGTGTCGAGGTGACCGGCCGTGGCGCACCGGCGGCGGACGAGGTCGGCCCCGGGCCGGGCCCCGACGGCGCCGGGGGAGCCGCCGACGGGCAGGAGGCCCGCCGCGTCCACCTCACGGTCCCCAACGTCCTCGGCTTCCATGCGCGGCCCGCGGCCCGCATCGTCGAGGCCCTCACCGGGCTCGACGCCGAGGTGACGGTCACCGACCGCACCTCTGGTCAGGGGCCCGCGCGCGCCCGCAGCCTCAACGCCCTGATCACGCTCGGCGCGCGCCAGGGGCACGAACTGGAGCTGTGTGCCACGGGACCCGACGCCGCGGCGGCGCTGGAGCGGCTCACCGCCCTGGTGGAGGACAACCTCGGTGACCCACCCGACGACGAGGTGGCCGCCGACCGGGCCCCTGCGGGGCCGGGCGGGGCCGTCGCCACCGGGGGGGAGGTCGGCGGGCGCGGTGCCGCCACGTCCGCGGGGACCGCCGGCGGGGTCAGCGCCACGGGTGAGCCCGGGGTG